>JBQDJW010000043.1:537-9997 GCA_052086425.1 Pseudoclavibacter sp.
TGCGCTGGAGCCGGCCCCGACGTCCCTAGGCGCCCGCGCCTGCGCCTGCGCCCGCGCGCTCGACCTGCGCCACGGCCTCGGCCACGGCCGGCGCCACGCGGTCGTCGAGCGCCGACGGCACGATGTAATCGGCGCGCAGGCCGTCGGCCTCGGCGATCGCGGCGATCGCCCGCGCGGCCGCGATCTTCATGGCCGGCGTGATGCGCTTCGCGCCCGCGTCGAGCGCCCCGCGGAAGATGCCGGGGAATGCGAGCACGTTGTTGATCTGATTCGGAAAATCGCTGCGGCCGGTGGCGACGACGGTCGCGTACTTGGCCGCAACATCCGGCATCACCTCTGGGTCGGGGTTGGCCATCGCGAAGATGATGGCGTCGTCTGCGAGCCCCGCGAGGTCGTCCTCGGGAATCTTGCCGCCCGAGACGCCGATGAACACGTCGGCGCCGTCGAGCGCCTCGTGCGTGCCGCCCGTGATGCCGCGCGGGTTGGTGCGCTGCGCGTAGTCGGCCTTGAACGAGTTGAGGTCGGTGCGGTCGCGCGAGACGACGCCGCGCGAGTCGAGCAGCACGACATCGGTCACGCCCTCGGCGAGCAGGATCTCGGTGATCGCGATGCCGGCGGCACCCGCCCCACCGATCACGACTCGCAGCGAGTCGACGGGCCTGCCGACGAGTTTGGCCGCGTTCAGCAGGGCGCCGAGCACGACGACGGCCGTTCCGTGCTGGTCGTCGTGCATGACCGGAATATCGAGCTCGTCGATGAGCCGCCGTTCGATCTCGAAGCAGCGGGGCGCCGAGATGTCCTCGAGGTTGACCGCGCCGAAGGTCGGGCGCAGCAGCTTCACGGTGTTCACGAGCTCGTCGACATCGTTCGTGTCGAGCACGATCGGGATCGCGTCGAGCCCGCCGAATCGCTTGAACAGGGCGGCCTTGCCCTCCATGACGGGCAGCGAGGCGGCGGCACCGATGTCGCCGAGTCCGAGCACGGCCGAGCCGTCGGAGACGACGGCGACGAGCCGTCCGGCCCACGTGTGCGTGTCGGCCTTGGCGGGGTCGGCGTGCACGGCGCGCGACACCGCGGCGACGCCAGGGGTGTACGCGATCGACAGGTCGCGGCGCGTGTCGAGCGGCGACGTGAGCGCGATCTCGAGCTTGCCGCCCTCGTGGGCGGCGAAGATCTCGTCGTGGGTGATGGGCGCGTCGGCGGGCGCGGGCGGCGCGGCGGGCTGCGGCTGATCGGACATGAATGCTCCTCCTCGAGGTCGTGAACGTTGCGAGTGCGCCCAGTTTCGGGCGGCTGCGGTCCGGCCTGGCGTCACGGTTCGTGGCAGCGGGGTCGGCGTCGGCGACGATCCTCGGGTGTCGGATGCGCTGCAGAGAGTATGCCGGATGCGAGCGGCCGTTTTCGCCTCGCGGCGCCACATGACAGCCATTCGCCGGGGCGCCCTCCGCGCCCCGACAGCGCACCAGCGGCACAGACCCTTGACCAGCCGCCGCGCCTCGAATACGCTCGCGCACGTCATTGACCGATCTGCGGACATTCGTCCGGCGCAATGATCGAGTGTTCACGTCGTTTCGAGGGAGTAGCGATCATGACAAGGCCCGCGCAGCAGGGGGCGCCGGCAACGGCCGCCGACACCGGAGGGCTCTCACCCGTCGCCATCGGACTCGGCTTCGCCGTGCTGTGCGCGACGTGGATGCTCAACGCCATGGACCGGCAGGTGTTCTACCCGCTCGTGCCCGACATCCGCGAAGAGCTCGGCTTCTCCCTTCCGGAGGCGGGGTTCCTCGCGACGGGCTTCACGCTTGGCCTCGCGATCGCGGGGTTCCTCGCCGGGTTCCTCGTCGACCGGTTCTCGCGCAAGATCGTCGTGATCGCGAGCGTCGTCGTCTTCTCCGTCGGAACCGGTCTCGTCGCGTTCTCGACGGGCTTCGTCGACATGGCGATCTACCGCATCCTCTCCGGCGTCGGCGAAGGCGTGCAGGCGACCGCGCTCTACGCGATCATCGGGGCGTTCTTCTTCCATCGGCGCGCGTTCGCGGCCGGGTTCGTCGGGGTCGCCTTCGGCGCCGGAATCTTCCTCGGTCCGCTCATCGGCGTTCCGTTCGCACTTTCGAATGGCACCTGGCGGGCCCCGTTCCTGTTGTTCGCCGGACTCGGAATCGTCATGGTCGTGCTCTGCGCCGTGGCACTTCGCCGCAAGATGACCGAAGCGTCGGCCGGCACCCAGCGCGCGGCCGACGTCGTCGACCTGTCCGCCGTGCCGACGAGCATCATCAACCGCAACACGATCGTGCTCGGGGCCGCGTGCCTGCTCGCCGGCACCGTGTACTACGGGTACCTCGGGCTCTACCCGACCTATCTCACCGAGGGGCTCGGGTTCGATGCCGGGCAATCGAGCCTCGCGGTCGCGGTCGGCGGACTCGGGGCGATGCTCGCGCTGCTGTTCGGCTGGCTCGGCGACCGATACCCGCAGCGCTGGATCCTGCTCATCAGCTTCGCGGGCACCGCGCTCGTCGCCTGGCCGATGTACACGTTCGCGACCGAGCCGGTCGCGCAGTACATCCTGTCGTTCCTGCTCGGCGCCTTCGCGAGCGGCGGACTCTTCACGAACCTGTCGACGGCGCTGCAGCGCTCGGTGCGCCCCGAGCACGTCGGCCGCGGCCAGGGCATCTTCGTGCTGACCTATTACCTCGCCGCCGCGTTCTCGGGAACCATCTTCGGCAATCTCGTGGACGGTGTCGGCTGGTCGGGCGCCGGGCTGATCCAGATCGTGGTCGTCGCCGCGCTCGGCGTCGTGCTCATGTTCGCGGTCGAGACCCGCTCGATGATCCGCAGGTCCTCGCCGGCCGGCTGAGGCGGCGCGGTCGCCCCCGCCGGCCCCTGGGCTTCCCGGCGGACTGACCGATCGGAGTGGCATATACGCAGGAGAGCGCATATACGCGTCTGCTGCGTCAGGAGCCCTCGAATCGGTTAGGGGCTCCGGGCGAATCGCCACGTCGAGGCGGCGGCGGCCGTGCCGACAGCCGCCTCGAGCCCCGCCTCTGCCATGAAGCGGTACGACGCGCCGCGGTGATCGTCCGGTAAGTGCGGGCCCCGGCCGCCGATGCGCTCGCGCAGCGTGACCGGAGCACCCGACTCGCCCCGCGCATCCGGACGATCGTCGAGCAGCCCGCGCCGCCGCAGCTCTGGCGACACGAAGCGCGCGAATCGCTCGAGATCGGCGGGACGCACGGCCGCCGACACGTTGAATCCGTCGACGCCGGCTTCGTCGATCCAGCGCTCGAGCTCGTCGACCACCGTCTGCGGCGAGCCGACGATGACGGGGCCTCGGCCGCCGATCGCGACGAACTCGGCGAGGTCGCGCACGGTCCAAGCCGTACCGTCGGCGAGCGTCGTGAACGAGGCGAGCGCCGACTGGTTCGCGTCGGTCTGCACGTGTTCGATGAGATCGTCGGATGCGGCGCCCGACAAATCGACGCCCGTCCAGCCGCCGAAGAGCGCGAGTGACGCCTCCGTGTCGACGTAGGCGCGGTAGCCGTCGAGCCGGGCCTGCGCCTCCTCGTCGGTGTCGGCGACCACGATCGTGGCGAGCGAGAAGATCTTGACCGCATCGCGAGGGCGGCCGGCGGCCTCCAGCTCGTCGCGCACCGAGTCGACCCAGCCGCGCACGAGCTTCGGTGTACCGCCCGAGAAGAAGATGGCCTCGGCGTGGTCGGCCGCGAACCGCTGGCCGCGCTTCGACGCGCCCGCCTGGAAGAGGAACGGCATGCGCTGCGGGCCCGGTGCCGCGAGGGCGCGACCCGGCACCTCGAAGTGCGCGCCCGAGTGTGCGATGTCGCGCACCTTCGCCGGGTCCACGAAGACGTTGCCGCGCGCATCCGCCGCTATCGCACCCTCGGCGAACGACCCCTCGAGCAGCTTGTACATGACCTCCATGTACTCGTCGGCCCGGTCGTAGCGCTCGTCGTGGGGCAATTGGGCGCCGCGGCCCATGTTGCGGGCGGCGGAGTCCTGATAGCTCGTGACGACGTTCCAGGCGACGCGGCCTGCCGTGAAATGGTCGAGCGTCGCGAGCGTGCGGGCGAGCAGGTAGGGCTGCTCGTACGTGACCGAGGCCGTCACACCGAAGCCGAGCCGCGACGTGACGGCCGCCATCGCAGGCACCGCGACGAGCGGGTCGAGCACGGGGAATTGCACGCCGCCGCGAGCCGCCGCGTCGCCCGAGCCGCCGTACACGTCGTAGACGCCCACGATGTCGGCGAGGAAGAGCGACGCGAAACCGCCGTCCTCGAGGGTTGTTGCGAGGGTCGTCCAGTAGTCGAGCCGCTGGAAGTCGTGTACGCCCGAGTCGGGGTGGCGCCAGAGCCCTGGGGACTGGTGCGCGGGCACCAGCATGTCGAACGCGTTGAGGAGGATCGGGGTCGTCGTCACTTGGCGGTCGGCTCCAGAGGCGCATCCGGGGTCTCGGCGGGCTGCGTGGTCGTCTCGGCGGGTTGCGACGTGTGCGCTCCTACCGAGGCCCGCGCCGTCTGCGCGGGGTCGCCGACCGACACGCGCTTCGCGCTCCGCGCCGCACGCGCCGCCCGTACCTCGGCACCGCGCGGGTCGCGCGCGACGAACGTCGCCGTCAGCGAGATGGCCGCGATCACCGTGAGGTACCCGCAGATCAGCCACGGGGTGTCGCCGCCCGCGAGGAACAGCGCCGCAGCGATCATCGGCATGATGCCGCCGCCGATGACCGACCCCAGCTGGTAGCCGAGATTGACGCCCGAGTACCGCACCTCGACGGGGAACTGCTCGGCGAACCACGCGGCCTGCGGGCCGTAGACGGCGTCGTGGGCGATATTCATGCCGAGGATCACGATGAGCGGAAGCAGCAGCAGCGGCCCGTCGTTGAGGAACGCGAAGAACGCCCACCCGAACGCACCGATGCCGATGAAGCCGAAGGCGGTGACGGGCTTGCGGCCGAGTTTGTCCGACGCCCAGGCCCACAGGGGGCCGGTGGCGAGGCCGACCGCGGAGGCGATCATGACCGCGTTGACGCCGGCGGTATCGTCGCCGCGCACGTCGACGAGGTAGCTGAGCATGTAGACGGTGATGAGGAAGTAGACGCTGTTCTGCGCGATGCGCTGGCAGATCGTCACGAGCAGCGGCCGCCAGTGATGGGCGAAGACCGTCACGACGGGCAGCTTGGCGGTGCGGCCTGACCGCTTCACCTCGAGGAACTCGGGGGCGTCGCTGACGCCGAGGCGGATCCACAGGCCGAGCGCGACGAGGAACGCCGAGAGCAGGAACGGGATGCGCCACCCGTACGCCTCGAACTGCTCCGTCGTCGTGAGCGCCTGCGTGATCGCGAAGGCGGCCGTCGCCAGCAGCATGCCGGCCGCCGAGCCGATCTGCGTGAACGAGCCGAAGAAGCCGCGGCGGTGCGGCGGCGCGTGCTCGACCGACAGCAGGGCGGAGCCGCCCCACTCGGCGCCTGCCGCGAGCCCCTGCACGAGCCGGAGCACGACGAGCCCGACTGCCGCCCACCATCCGATCGCGGCGTAGGTCGGCATGAGCCCGATGAGCGTCGAGCCGATGCCCATGAACAGCAGCGACACGACGAGCAGTGACTTGCGGCCGATCCGGTCGCCGAGGTGGCCGGCGACGATGCCGCCGATCGGGCGTGCGAGGAACCCGACTGCGAGCGATGCGAACGCCGCCATCCTCGACGCGAACTCGCTGTCGGTGGGGAAGTACTGCTCGTTGAAGATGAGCGCGGCGGCCGTGCCGTACAGATAGAAGTCGTACCACTCGATCGTCGTGCCGGCGAAGGCCGCGACCAGCACCCGGCGGCGCGTGCGGTTCGAGGGCTCGGCGGCGGGATGCGCGTTGGGCGGCCGGTCTTCGAGCGTTGCGGTCATGCGTCGGTTCCGTTCGCGGTGGTGGTGGTGGTCATGGGCACGGCCGGGCTCGAGGCGAGTCCTGGCGCCTGCGGTGGTGCGGGCGCCGCGTCGCCGATCGCGTTGAGGCCCTCTGGCAGGGTGCCGTTGATCCAGTAGTCGCCGATGGCGCGGGCGCGGAACGCGATGGGATTGTGCGTCGCGACGGTCTGCGCGTTGCGCCAATGGCGGTCGAGGGCCTTGCCTGTCGAGGTCGCCGAGGCGCCGACCGTCAGGAAGAGGTCTTGCGCGGCGCCGAGCGCGAGCTCGGGAACGCTGATCTGCGCGTGCTCGACGGCGATTTCGGACTGATGCACCGCATCCGGGGTGGCGCCGCTGAACTCGGCCCGGTCGGCACCGGCCGCGACCGCGGCGTCGATGCCCTCGTCGAGCGCGCGGGCCGTCCGGAGCACGATCGCCTCGGCGCTGAACGCCTTGGCGGCGATGCGGCCGACCGCCTCCTGAATGAGCGGGTCGTCGCGGAACGGCAGTCCGGAGCCCGTGTTGAACGTCCGGGCGCGCGATGCGACGAGCGCGGCCGCGTCGCGGCGGACGGCCCCGGCGATGCCGGCGAGCACGGCGAGCAGGATGTGCTGGAAGTACGCGGCCTCGTGGGTCGCCTCGGTCGAGCCCGCGACGCGGTCGAGCAGGCCGCCGGCTTCGACGGCGACGTCGTCGAACGTCGTCGTCCCGGTGCCCGTGAGCTTCTGGCCGAAGCCATCCCAGTCGTCGTCGATCTCGACGCCGACTGCGGTGGTCGGCACGACCGCGAAACGGCGCCCGTCGCGCCCGTCGATGGCGGCCGAGACGCGCGTGTAGTCGGCGAAGATCGTGCCGGTCGAGTAGAACTTGCGGCCGCGCAGCACCGCACCCTCGGGCGTCTCGGTGACGATCGTGTTCAGGGCGCCGAGGCGATTGCCGCCCTTCTCTGTCGACGCGTTGCCGACGGTCGCGCCCGCGAGGATGCGCGGGTACCAGAGGTCTTGCACGGCGGCGGGCTGGAAGCGCAGCGAGTCGAGGAAGCCCAGGTGCGAGCGGTATTGGTGGGCGATGTTCGAGTCGGCCTGCGCGAGGTCGACGAGCACGTCCGTGAGGGTCTCGATGCTGACGCCGGGGCCGCCGTGCTCGGCGGGAACGCGCAGCGTGCCGAAGCCCGCCGCGTTGAGCGCGCGGATCTCGGTGAACGGCAGCGTGCGGTGCAGCTCGCGGTCGAGGGCGCCCGCGGCGATCTCGTCGAACAGCGGGGCGAAATGCGCGCGGAGGCTCGCGAGGTCGGCGGGCAGCCGCGGTGGGGTGGCGGCGTGCTCGAGGTCGGCGTCGTGTTCGATATCGCGGGCGTGCGCGAGGTCGGGCTCGTGCCTGAGGTCGGTGGCGTCGTTGATGGCGCGCGCGTCCGTGTACGTCAAGAAGTCCCCTTCGCCGGTTCGGCGGTCGTGCGTCGGCACTGACAACAAATCTCAAGCATTGTGTCTCCGCGCCGGGCGCACCGCCCGTTCGGCCGTCACGTTCTGTCACATGGCGCACCGCATCCGGTCCCCGCGGAGCGGACGGACGCCGCATCTCGAGGAGCTCCAGGAGTGACCTGTTCTCTGCAGAAGACTGCGCAGTCGTGGCGATAGTGGCGCGACCACGACGGCCACGACTGCGCAGTTAACGGATGCGCGCGGTGCGCCGAGCGGCCGCGCGGCCGCGCGGCCGCCGAGAGCGGCCATCCGACCCCGCGGAACGGGTAGCGCGGGTAGCGGTCAGTTGACGGCGCCAGGCACTATCGCCCGGAGAACGCCCTCGCACGCACGACTTTCGGACTTTCGCCGTACGCGGCCTTGAAGACACGACTGAAGTGCGCCGCATCCGCGAATCCCCATCGCAGGCCGACGGCGGCGATGGGGGTCTCACGCTCCGAAGGGCTCGTGAGCGTCAGGTAGCAACGCTCGAGGCGCCGTGATCGCACGTACGTCGACACCGTCGAGCCCTGCTCGTGGAAGAGCGCGTGCAGATGCCGCGTCGAGATGTAGTTGGCCGCCGCGATGGTCGTGGGCGAGAGCGACTGGTCGCCGAGGTGCTCGTCGATGTGGTCGCGGATCCGCTGCATCAGCGCCGAGTGCGGGTCGGCGGCGAGCCTGGCGACGTCGAGCTCATGCGAGAAGAGGGTCTGCAGCAGGTCGATCGCGTTCTGCGCGAGCCGCATGCCGGCCGCGCCCTGCAACTGCTCGATGTTGGCGCCGAGCGTCGCGAGGAATGGCGAGACCACCCGGCCGAGCCCTTCGTTCCCGTCGAGCCGTACCGCGGTCATCTGCCGCACGAGGTCGCGCGGAATGTCGAACTTGTCGTGCGGCAGCTGCACGACCATGACGCGCATCGGTGATTCGAAGCCGAGTCTGTACGGCGTCGACGTGTCGTAGATCGCGAGGTCGCCGGGGCGCAGCTCGTCCCGCCTGCCGCCCTGTTCGAGCCACGAGTTGCTCTCGAGCTGCAGGCTCACCTTGAAGAAGTGCCGCGTCGACGCCGCGATGAGTTCGGGCGTGCGCTCGACGAGGTGCGGGCCACCGCGCACGTCGGTGAAGGTCACGCCGTTGACGTCGGCCTGCGTCACGCTGCCGCGAAAGTCGGCGCCCATCTCGGTCGTCACGCGCAGCGGCACGAACGACGCCGACACGGCGGCGCGATACGACGCCAAGTCCAGCGGGAGCGCATCCAGCTGGATCGGTTCGGTGGCGGGGTGTGCCGCAGGTGGTGTCGTCGTGGTCATATCGGGGGCACGCGCGTCTCGGGGGAGTCTCCGCCCGACCGGCGGCGTTCGGCCCACTCTACCGGCCGCCCCTTCGACAAGCTCAGGGAGCTCACCGTTCCCTGAGCTCGTCGCGAGCCGTTCCCTGAGCGTGTCGAAGGGCGGTGGATCGGTGGCCGGCCCGGTCCCTCCGACGGAGCTCAGGGATCTTGGCCGCTCAGGGAGCGTCCCTACCTGGCCCCGAAGACCGGCAAGTCGTCCGCCTCGCCACCGTGGCATCCGCAT
Source organism: Pseudoclavibacter sp. (assembly GCA_052086425.1). GTDB lineage: Bacteria > Actinomycetota > Actinomycetes > Actinomycetales > Microbacteriaceae > Pseudoclavibacter. Next base: position 9,475 of record JBQDJW010000043.1, read on the forward strand.
CCGGCACCCGAGTCGGAACCCGCGCCCGCCCCGCCGTCGCTCGCGCAGCATCCGCCGCCGTCCGCGCCCGCGTCAGCCGCCCCAGCCGCACCGGCGCCCGCGTGCCGCGTCGACCAGTCGGGCACGTCGAGCGCGGGGTTGCGGTCGAAGAAGCCGTTCGGCTTGAGCTTGAACCGGTAGATGTCGACAGGCATGATCGGCCAGTCCTCGGTGCGGGGCAGGTGCGTCGGGCCGAACACGTGCCAGAGCACGATGTCGCCGCCGTCGACCGACTCTCCAGCCTCGGTGTAGGCGGGAAGGCCGGCGCCGCCCGCGTGCTGGTTCGGGTAGTCGCCGGCGGGCCACAGCTCGCCTGGCTCGTATTTCGACACCCATGTGTGGTTCGTGGCGAAGTTCGCGCGGGAGTGCACGGTCGAGTCGGGGTCGGCCATGAGGATCGGCAGGCCTTCTGGCACCAGCTGGTACTCGGTCGGCTTGCCGACGTAGTTCGTGCGCGTCTTCGATCCGATGTGCCAGGTGCGGC
>JBQDJW010000044.1:0-9970 GCA_052086425.1 Pseudoclavibacter sp.
GGGGCCGCTCGCACGGGCCGGGCCCGGCGTTTCGAGGTCGATTCCGATCCAGCCGCTCGGGCCGAGGTAACCGGGTACGTAGAAGCGCGCGTCCTCGAGCCAGGCAGGTCGCTCGGCGGGTTGGGCCTTCACCACGACCGAGCGCGGGTGCTGCGCCCAGACGCCGTCGAGCTTGATCGAGCCGCCGTAGACGGCGAAGCCGGTTTTCGTGAAGAACCACGGCCTGCCGTGCGAAATGCGCTCGCTCGCACCGGGAAACGCCAGGGCGAGCGAGCGCACGCGCTCGAGCAGCGGGTCGTCGTGATCGAACATGAGCTCGTGCATGGCTCAAGTGTCGCCGACGCGTGTCGATCGGCAAAGAGGCAGCCGCGCTGGTCGGCCGTGCCGGACACGTGCCGACGACGTCCGTCCGTCGGTCGAGAATCTTCCATTTGAATCGGCTGAGCGACACCCGAGGCGATATATCGGCCTGGAGTGCCGCTGAGCCGATTCAATTTGCAGCGACCGGGCTCACACATCTGCCATTTGCGTGGCCCGAGGGAACGCCAGGCTTCAATGTGTGGTGTGGCGCGCAGCCAGGGCCTCGCAAGGAGCGGCGGTCGAGCAGCGGTCGAGCGGCGGTCGGTCGGCGCCCTACCGTCGCCCCGCCTTGCGCCGGAACAGCCACGCGCCCCATGCCACGGCCACGGCGAGGATGCCGATGCACCACACGACCGCCCATACGGCCTGCCAGCCGATTTCGCCCCCGAGCAGCAGCGCCCGCACCGTCTCGATGATCGGCGTGAGCGGCTGCACCTCTGCCACGACCCGGAGCCAGTCCGGCATCGTGTCGACGGGAACGAATCCGCTCGACACGTAGGGCAGGAACAGCAGGACGAACCCGTATCCGCTCGCGGCCTCGGCCGAGCCGGCAGCCAGCCCGATGCCGGCGAACAAGTAGGTGATCGCGAGGATCCACAGGGCGATGATCGCGAACGCGCCGATCCACTCGAGCGGGCCCGCGACGGGGCGGAACCCGATCAGCAGTGCGACTTGCACCACGACCGCGGTCGCCAGCAGGTTGCGCGCGAGGCTCGCGACGACGTGCCCGGTGAGGACGGCGCCGGCCCGAAGCGGCATCGTGCGGAACCGATCGATGATGCCGAGCTTCATGTCGTTCGCGACGAATGTCGCGGTCGTGGCCGCGCCGAACCCGGCGCACGTGAGGATCGTGCCAGGCACCACGTAGTTGACGTAGTTTCCGGTCGGGTCGATGGCGCCGCCGAACACGTACGTGAACATGAGCATGAGCATCACGGGGAGCGCGACCGACATGAGGAGCGATTCGGCGTCGCGAAGCGAATGCTGCAGGCTGCGCCCGATGAAGATCGCTTCGGCGGCGAGTCCGCGCGCGCCGGTGATCGCGGGGCCCGGGTCGCCGGGCCGATCTGCGAGCGGGGCAGGGCGCCCAGCCCGACCGGGCTGGGCGATCGTGCCGGATGCGCCACTGCGGCCATCGCGGTCGGTACCGGTTGTCGTGGTCATGCGAATTCCCTTTCCGTGGTCGCGGGCTCGCGCTCCGTGAGCGCGAGGAACACATCGTCGAGCGACGGACGCGAGATCGTCACCTCGCCGACGATGTCGTCGTCGTCGAGCCGGTCGACGGCCCGCCGCACGCCGCCGACGGTGCCGTCGGTCGGGACCTCGCGGACGATCTCGCCGTCGGCGTCGTGTACTCGGAGCGTCTCGCTGCCGAGGTGGGCCTTGAGCTCGGTCGCGGTGCCGAGGGCTGCGACGCGGCCATCGAAAAGCACGGCGATGCGGTCGGCGAGCTGGTCGGCCTCCTCGAGGTATTGCGTCGTGAGGAACACCGTGGTGCCCTGGGCTGCGAGCGACGAGATGATGCCCCAGAGCTCGCGGCGGCTGCGCGTGTCGAGTCCGGTCGTCGGCTCGTCGAGGAACAGCACCTGGGGCTGCACGACGAAGCTCAGCGCGAGGTCGAGGCGCCTGCGCATACCGCCCGAGAACGTCGCGACGCGCCGCCTGGCGGCCGCCGTGAGCGACATGCGCTCGAGGAGCTCGTCGGCCCGCTCGCCGGCGCGGCGGCGGCTCAGGCCCGCGAGCCGGCCGAACATGACGAGGTTCTCGTGGGCCGTGAGTGCCTCGTCGACGGCGGCCGACTGGCCGGTCAAGGCAATGCGTCGCTTGACGCCGCCCGGCGAACTTACGACGTCGAGGCCCGCAACGAGCGCGGTGCCGCCGTCGGGCCGCACGAGCGTTGTGAGCACGTTGATCGCGGTGGTCTTGCCGGCGCCGTTCGGCCCGAGCAGGGCGAAGATCTCGCCGCGAGCGACCTGCAGGTCGATCCCGTCGAGCACCGTGTTCGTGCCGAACCGCTTGCGCAGCCCGCGCACGTCGATTGCGTGGGTCATCCGTTCATCCCCTTCTTCGATATCGCCTCCGTAGACGGAAGGCACTGTGTATGTCCGATACTGTGTAGCACCGTAACACACAGTGTATGACGTAGACAGAGGTAGAATTGGTGGATGGCAGACGACACCGAAGATCTCGCGGATCTCGACCTTCCGCGCGGCATCGCCCTCGCGTGGGGCGTCGCGGCGTCGCCGCAGCGCGGGCCGAAGCGCGAGATGAGCGTCGAGCGCATCGTTGAGGCCGCGATCGAATTGGCGGATGCGGAGGGTCTCGGCGCCGTATCGATGGCCGCGGTTGCCAAGCGGCTCGGGTTCACACCGATGTCGCTCTACCGCTACGTGACCGCCAAGGACGACCTGCTGATGCTCATGATGGACGAGGGCACAGGCGTTCCCTCGCACTCCTGGCGCGAGGCGGAGGGCTGGCGCGCGCGGCTGCTCGCCCTCTATCGCGAACAGGTGGCGCTCTATGTGCGGCACCCGTGGCTGCTGCAGATCCCCATCAGCGGATCACCGGCGACGCCGAACAGCTCGCACTGGCTCGAAGCCGGCCTCGCCGCACTCGACGGCACACCGCTCAACGCCGACGAGAAGGTGGCGGTCGTGCTGGTCATGGTCGGCCATGCGCGCTGGAACGGCATCGTGGTCGCGGGGTACGTCGACGAGGCGCGCGCGACCGGGATGACGGATGCCGAACTCGGCGCCGCCGAGCAGGCCATCTATCGGGCGCTGATCACGGCCGACGCATACCCGCACTTGCACGCGGCCGCCGAGGCCGGCGTATTCGCGTCGCAGAACGACCCGTTTGGATTCGGAATACAGCGGGCGCTCGACGGCGTCGAGACGTACATCGCCGGTCTCGACCGGGGGGAGCCGCACCGGGTCGAGGAAGACTGGGTCTCGCTCGACGACGCCGACGTCGTGAACGACAAGAAGTACAAGCAGGCGGCGAAGGCCACGGTCGCCGCCGAGAAGGCGGTGCTGCATGCGGAAAAGGCGCTGCGTCAGGCCCGCAAGGCGCAGGCGCAGACGTTGAAGGAGGCGCGAGAACGTCTCCCCAAGACCGACTAGCGGGTTGGATCAGCAGCGTGGACCAGCGGGGGAGATGGCCATCGGCGACCAACGTCATGGTCGGGGTGACAGGATTTGAACCTGCGGCCTCGTCGTCCCGAACGACGCGCGCTACCAAGCTGCGCCACACCCCGATGCCCACGCAGGCGCGTGAACTCGACTACCTTACCTGACCCCGCGCATCCGGCCAAAACCGGCGAGGCGCGACTCAGGATGCTCGGGCGGTGAGGGTGGCGAGCGTCGCCTCGGGCGGGCAGGCGAAGCGCACCGGGGCGTAGATCGAAGTGCCGAGGCCGGCCGAGACGTGCAGCGCGGCCTCGCGACCACCGGCCCGCCACGTGCTGAGGCCGCTGACGTGCTCGCGCGGGATATCGCAGTTGGTGACGAGCGCACCGTAGCCGGGCAGGCAGACCTGCCCGCCGTGGGTGTGCCCGGCGAAGATCGCGGCGGCGCCGAGTTCGGTGAAGCGTGACAGGATGCGCTGGTACGGCGCGTGCACGAGGGCGAGCGTCGGCAGGTCTTCCGCGGCGTCCGCTCCCGAAGCTCCCGCGCCCGCCGCTTCTGCGCCCGAGGTGAGCCGCTCGAGGGCCGCGACCGCGGAATCCGGCCGATCGAACTTCACGTGCGGGTCGTTGACGCCGAGCGCGCGCAGCCGCCGCCCGCCCGCGTCGATCACGGCGGCACCGTTATTGAGCCCGACCCACCCGAGGTCGTCGAGCAGCGCCGTGAGCCCGTCGACGTCGAGCCGCGGCGCGGTCGGCTCGCGATGTCGGCGTTCGAAGAAGTACGTGAAGGGGTTCTTCGCGGTGGGGCCGAAGTAGTCGTTCGACCCGTACACGTACAGGCCGGGAACGCCGCGGAACGGCTCGAGCATCTCGCGCAGGTGGGGCAGCACATCGGGGTGCCCGAGGTTGTCACCCGTGTTGACCACCAGGTCGGGCTCGAGGTCGGCGAGCGAGCGCACGAAGTCCTGCTTGATGGTCTGCCAGGGGGCGAGGTGGAAATCGCTCAGATGCAGCACCCGCAGGTCGTGGCTCCCCGGCGGAAGCACGGGCGCGGTCACGCGCCGAAGCTGGAAGCGCAGCCGCCCGATCGCCCACGCGTACATGCCGGTCGCGAGGCCGCTCGCGAGGGTCGCCCCAAGGCCGAGGCCGGCGACGCGTGCTGCGTGCCGGCCTCGTCGCGGTCCTGTCTCCCGGATGCTAAGGGCCGGTCGAGACATAGATGCGGATGTCGGCGTCTTCGGACGTCGTGGTGTCGACCGCGGGGTCGGACCGGACGACCTGCCCCTCCGGCACCTCGGCGCTCGCTTCGTCGAGCTTGTACAGCGTGCCCGTGAAGCCCGCGTCGGCGAGCGCCTGGGCGGCCTCGTCGGTCGTGAGGCCCACGAGGTCCGGCACGGTGAACGTGCCTGCCTCGTCGGACCCTTGCGACGGCCTGACCGTGACGGTCGTACCGATGTCGGCCTGCGTATTCGCCGACGGGGTCGTGCTGGCGACCGTGCCCGCCGGCTGGTCGGATGCAACGGGGTCGCCGATATCGACCGTGAAGCCGAGCTCCTCGAGCACCTGCTGCGCCTCGGCCGTCGTGCGGCCGGTGAGGTCGGGAACCGTTACACGGTCGGCCTGCGTGTCGGCCTCGTTCGCCGCGGGGAACTGATCGCCGCCGTAGCGGTTCATGGCGTCGCCCATGATGCTGTTCATGATCGCGTGACGGGTTTGGCTTGCCTGCCCGTACGGGAGGCTGATGTTGTACATCGGCACCTGGCCGACCGAGTTGCCGACCCAGACGGCCACGCCGACCTTGGAGGACGCGCCGATGACCCAGGTCTGGATGCCGTTGTCGGTCGTGCCCGTCTTGGCGATCATCGGAGCGATGCCCGGGTTCGAGGCCGCTGCTGTACCGCCGGATGCCGTCGCCTCGAGCGCGGTGTTGGCTGCGGCGGCGACGCGCGGGGTGATGCCCTGGCGGCAATCGGACGCCGGCGGGGTGACCTCGCTGCCGTCACGCATCTCGATGCGGTCGATCGCGATCGGCGAGCAGCTGGTGCCGCTGTTCGCGAAGCCCGCGATCGCGGTCGCCATGCTGATCGGCGCGATCTCGTTGGTGCCGAGCACCGACGACGGGTACGAGGTGTTCATGTTGCCGTCGGCGCGGTGCGCGCCCATGGCGATTGCCGTGTCGCGGATCCGGCACTGGTCGAGCTGCTCGGCCATCGCGATGTACGCCGTGTTGAGCGACGCCGTCGTGGCCTGCATGACCGAGACGTTGCCGACTTTCGCGCCGCCGTCGTTCGTGAACTCGAAGGTTCCGCCGTACGGCGCATCCTCACCGCACGAGTCTTGGAAATTCGCGAGGTTGAAGGCTCGGTTCTGCGCGTTGACCGTCGCCCCGATGGAGTGACCAGATGCCACCCATTCGGCGAGCGTGAAGATCTTGTAGGCCGACCCCGTTTGGAACCCGGTCGAACCGCCGTATTGATAGTCGGTGTTGTAGTTGATCGACGAATGGCCGGGGGTATCCCCAGCAGCCTCAGTCTCGTCGAATTCGGTGTTCTGCACCATCGCCATGATTCGGCCGGTGCCGACCTCGACCATCGAGGCGGCCGAACCGAGCGACATGCCGTCGACGTACGAGGGGACGGCCCCCTCCATCGTCTGCTCGGCGGTCGCCTGCATGTCGAGGTCGATCGTCGTGTAGATCTGATAGCCCTTGGTCTGGAAGTTGAAGAGCCGCTCCTCGAAGGTCTCGCCGAAGATCGGGTCGTTGACGATCACGTTGCGCACGTAGTCGCAGAAGTACTTCGCGTTGCCGCCGGCGTTCTGGCAGCCGTGCGTCGGTTCGGTGATGTTCGGTTCGACGGGCGACGCGACCGCCGCGTCGTACTCCTCTTGCGTGATCTTTCCCTCGTCGTGCATGCGGTAGAGGATGTAGTCGCGCCGCTCCTGGTTATTCGGAATGTTGTCCGGGTTGTCCAGGCGGTACGTGTTCGGCTCTTGCACCATCGCGATGAGGCTCGCCGACTCCGGCAGGTTCAGATCTGCCGCCGTTTTCGAGAAGTAGTAGTTCGCGGCCGACTCGATGCCGTAGACGGTGCCGCCGAACAGGGCGATGTTGAGGTAGCCCTGAAGGATCTCTTCCTTCGTGAACTGCTTGTCGACGCCGATCGCGAGCCGCATCTCTTGCAGCTTGCGGCCGATCGTCGTCTCCGTCGCCTCTTCATAGGCCTGATCGCGCTCCGTCGGATCCATGATTGACTCGGCGGTCGCGATGCGCATGTTGCGCACGTACTGCATCGTGATCGTCGATGCGCCTGCGTCGCCGGTGCGCATGAGCACCTCGATCGCGGCGCGTGCGGCCGAGATGACGTCGACGCCGCCGTGGTCGTAGTAGCGCGGGTCTTCCGTGGCGATCGCCGCGTCTTGCGCGTGCTGCGAGATGTTATCGAGCGACACCTCTTCGCGGTTCTGCGCGTAGAACTCGGCGAACTTCACCTCTTCGCCGCCCTGCATGGCGTACAACTCTGTCTTCTGCTGAAGGGGCGTGATCTCGAGGTAGTCCGGCAGGCTCTCGAACAGCGTGATCGTGCTGTTCGCGGCCACGCCGACCACGGCGATCAGGGGCGTCACCATGGCGGCGACGAGGACGCCGGCGATGCCGCTCATCCCGAGCACTCCGAGGACGCTCGACAGGAACGAGCCTCCGGAAGCCGTCGAATTGGTTGCAGACATAGACTCGATGGTAATTCACCGAGGTGAGCGGTCGGCCCAATCCTGGCCGAACGCCTATCTCGCCGAGCAACGGCGGCTCGCCCGCCCAGGAGGACCACGTGCACCAGTGGGAATACTTCATCACGCCCCTTCCCCTGCACACGCCGGCCGTCATCCTCAATAATTTGGGGAAACAGGGTTGGGAGCTCGTGCAGGTACTAACCAATGCAGAGGGCGGCACCGTCGCCTATCTGAAGCGTCCGCTCGAGAGCGGATCCGGCGCATGAGCGCCGTCGAGGAGCGCCTCGGCCAACTGGGGCTCGGATTGCCGCCAGTCGCAGCGCCCGTCGCCGACTACATCCCGGCCCTCGATATCGACGGCTTCGTCTACACCTCGGGCCAGTTGCCGTTCATCGAGGGCTCGCTGCCCGAGACAGGGAAGGTCGGCGCCGAGGTGTCGGTCGACGACGCGACCGAGTTCGCGCAGGTCGCCATCCTCAATGCCCTCGCGGCGGTCAAGAGCGTCATCGGCAACCTCGACCGAGTGACGCGCGTCGTGAAGGTCACGGTGTTCGTCGCCTCCGCGACCGACTTCACGGGCCAGCCCGGCGTGGCGAACGGCGCGAGCGAGCTGCTCGGCGCGGCATTCGGCGAGGTGGGCAAGCATGTGCGGAGCGCCGTCGGCGTTGCCGTGCTGCCGCTCGACGCGCCCGTCGAGCTCGAGCTCGTCGTCGCCTACGAGTAGGCGGCGCCCGCGAGCGAGGCGCCGCAGCAGCGTACGAGAGCCGGATGCCCGGGTCGCGACGATCATGAACGTCGCGACCCGGGCATCCGGTTTGCGGTTTCTGGCGAGCGGCTTCGGCGGGCGATCGCCGGAGTCAGTCCTCGTCGGAGCCCGAGGCCATGCCGGCCTGGATGGTCGCCATGACCGACGCGTCGGTGAGCGTCGCGGTGTCGCCGATCTGCTTGCCGTCGGCCGCGTCGCGCAGCAGGCGGCGCATGATCTTGCCTGAGCGAGTCTTCGGCAGCTCGTCGACGATGTGCACCTCGCGCGGGCGGGCGAAGGCGCCGATGTCGTCGGCGACGTGCGTGCGCAGCAGCTGCGGCGTGTCGACCTTCGCGGCCTCCTCGGCCTTCGACCGCTTGAGCACGACGAACGCGACGACCGCCTGGCCGGTCATCTCGTCCTTCGCCCCGACGACGGCGGCCTCCGCCGTGAACTCGTGGTCGACGAGTGACGACTCGATCTCGGTCGTCGACAAGCGGTGGCCCGAGACGTTCATGACGTCGTCGACCCGGCCGAGCAGCCACAGGTCGCCGTCGCGGTCGACCCCAGCGCCGTCGCCCGCGAAGTACACGCCGGGGAACCGCGACCAGTAGGTCTCGGTGAATCGCTCGAGGTCGCCGTAGATGCCGCGGGCCATCGACGGCCACGGCTCGCTGATCGTAAGCAGGCCCATCTCGCCAGGGTCGACCCGGTTGCCCTCGTTGTCGACGACCGACACCACGATGCCGGGGATCGGCCGCTGTGCCGCGCCCGGCTTGAGGGCGACCTGGCTCGGGATCGGCGCGATCATGTGCGCCCCGGTCTCGGTCTGCCACCACGTATCGACGATGGGTGTGCGCCCGCCGCCGACGACCTCGCGGTACCAGAGCCACGCCTCCGGATTGATCGGCTCGCCGACCGAGCCGAGAACGCGCAGCGACGAGAGGTCGTACTGCTGCGGGATCTGCCGGCCCGACTTCATGTAGCTGCGGATCGCGGTCGGTGCCGTGTAGAAGATCGAGACCTTGTAGTCCTGGATGATCTTGAACCAGCGCCCCTGATCTGGCGTGTCTGGCGTGCCCTCGTACATGACCTGCGTCGCGCCGTTCGCGAGCGGCCCGTAGACGAGGTAGCTGTGACCCGTGACCCAGCCGACGTCGGCCGAGCACCAGAACACGTCGGTCTCGGGGCGCAGGTCGAACGCGACGCGGTGCGTGTACGCCGTCTGCGTCAGGTAGCCGCCAGAGGTGTGCAGCAGGCCCTTCGGCTTTCCGGTCGTGCCAGACGTGTACAGAATGAACAGCGGCTGCTCGGAGGGGAACGGCTTCGCGACGTGCTCGTCGCTCACCTGCGCGATCTCGTCGTGCCACCACAGGTCGCGACCCTCCTGGAGTGCGATCTCGTTCTCGGCGCGCTTGACGACGAGCACGTGCTCGACGCTCGCGCCGCCCTTCGACAGGGCCTCGTCGACCGTGTTCTTGAGGGGGAGGACCTTTCCCTTGCGGATCGAGCCGTCCGATGTGATGACGACCTTGGCGCTCGCGTCGTCGACGCGCTGCTGGATCGAGTCGGACGAGTAGCCGCCGAAGATGACCGAGTGCACGGCGCCGATGCGGGCGCACGCGAGCATCGCGACGACCGTCTCGGGGATCATCGGCAGGTAGATCGCGACGACGTCGCCCGCGGTCACGCCGAGGCTCTCGAGCAGGTTTGCGGTGCGCTTCACCTCGCCGAGCAGATCGGCGTACGTGATCGTGCGCGTGTCGCCCGGCTCGCCCTCCCAGTGGATCGCGACGCGGTCGCCGTTTCCGGCGAGCACGTGGCGGTCGACGCAGTTGTAGGAGACGTTGAGTTCGCCGTCGCCGAACCAGCTTGCGATCGGCGCGCCCGACCAGTCGAGCACCTCGGTGAATGGCGTGTGCCAGTGCAGCTCGCGGGCCTGCTCGGCCCAGAATCCGAGCCGGTCGGCCGCCGCGCGCTCGGCCAGGTCGGCCGGGACGGGGGACTCGGCG
>JBQDJW010000045.1:0-9970 GCA_052086425.1 Pseudoclavibacter sp.
CATGACGACGTTCAACCGCAAGCTCGACAACGTGTGCGAGAAGCTCGACAAGATGGGCGTGACGGGGCTGCGCGGCGGCCGAGGCAAGCTCGCGACCAACCGCAGGTCCCGCCTCGTCGAGTATGCGATCTCGACGCGCCTCGTTTCGGCCGACGATCTCGTACTGCTCGACGACCTCGATGCCGCGCGATCCTCGTAGCGCGCGAAGGCGTCACACGATCCACTTAGACTGACCGCCGCCGTGTCGGAGGGGGAGCTGCGTGTCGAAGCGTGACGGGCGCAGGTGGCGCTGGTGGCAGTGGGCGCTCAGCATCGTGCTCGCCGTTGCCATCGCGGTTCCGCTGATCGCCGCATTCGTGCACCGGGGCTATGCGGGCGCCGACATCGGCGCGGGCGACACCGACATCTGGGTGGTCAATCAGACCGAGCAGCTCGCCGGCCGCGTCGACACGCAGGTGCACGAGCTGACCGGCTCGATCGGCGCGAGCAGCACCGACTTCGACGTGCTGCAGGACGGCGACGACGTCTTCGTGCACGACGGTGCCCTCGGCACGCTGTCGCGCCTCGACACGGCGACCGGCCTCCCCGTCGAGACGGTCTCGGTTCCCGTCGGCAGCGACGTCGAGATCAGGGCAGGGATGCTCGCGGTGCTCGAGCGCGCGAGCGGACGCATCTGGGTGGCAGGCACGCAGCATCCGCTCACATTCGACGCCAACACGATGCAACCGGTGCTGCAGCTCGGCCCGTCTGCGCAGGTGACCGTGACGGTCCAGGGCGAGGTCGTCGCCGCGGCGGTCGGAGACCAGTCGCTGTATCGGGTCGCCGGCGTCCGCACGCTGCCGCAGCGCGTGCCGATGCAGCTCGCCCTCGGCTCGTTCCAGCTGACGGCGGTCGGCAACCGCGTCGTCATCTTCGACATCGACGCGCAGATGCTCTACTTCGACGACGGTCGCACCGTCGCCCTCAGCGAGAACGCCATGCACCTGCAGGAGGTCTCTGAGGAGAACGACTACGTCGCCCTCGCGACGCCGAGCGCGATCAAGCTCGTGCCCTTCCGCGATGGAGTGCGAGACGACTCGATCGGCTCCGGCGGAGCGCAAGACGTCTCGCTCGACCCGCGGTCCGTCTCCCGCCCCATCGTCTACCGCGGCTGCCACTACGGCGCGTTCGGTGCGCTTGCGGTCGTGGTCGGCGGGTGCCCTGGGCAGGCGGACTTCGAGGCGGAACTCGTCGACCCGCTCGAGGGCGGCACGCTCGAGTTCCGCGCGGGCGCGAGCGAGCTCGCCCTCAACAACACGCGAACCGGCGACGTGTACCTGCCGCTCGTGAACATGAAGGCGATCGATAACTGGGACGAGGTGCGCCCACCCGACCGGGTTCCGGCCGACGATCTCGCCGAGCCCGACATCGAGACGCCCCTGAGCGACACGCTCGACGCGCGCACCGAGACGAACCGCGCGCCCGAGCCGGAGGACGACCTCGCCGGCGTCCGCCCCGGGTCCGCGATCGTGATCCCCGTGCTGCGCATCACGTCGGTCGAGCCCGCGGGCGACCCGGTCGGCGGCGCATCCGGCGCGGTCGATCTCGTCGACGAGGGCCGGGCGATCCGCTTCACCCCGGCGGATGGCGCATCCGGTTCGCTCGCCTACCGCTATCAGGTCAGCGACGGCAGGCCGGGCGGTGTGGCGGAGGCGATCGTGCGCATCCGCATCATCGACGACGGCTCGAACTCACCGCCAGAGCAGGTCAGGCCGGCGAGCCTCAGCATCGAAGAGGGCATGACCGGCGACATCGACGTGCTCGACGGGTGGTTCGACGCGGAGGGGGACCCCGTGCACCTCACGTCGGCGACGGGCGGCGACGGACTCGACGTGCGGTTCACCCCTGACGGCATCGTCACCGTGACCGGCAGCGGCGAGGCGCGAACCGAGACGGTCGACCTCGTCGTCTCGGACGGTACGGAGCAGCGGGCGGGCGCGCTCGAGGTCGTGATCGCCGAGCCTGGCTCGCTCGCGCCGAGTACGACCGCCGACTTCGCGACGGGGTCGACGGATGCGCCGATCACGATCGACGTGACTGCCAATGACATCGGGGTCGGAGGGGAGCCGCCGACCCTCGTCGACGCGGTCGAGGCGCAGGGACGGCCGGGCGTCTCGTTCGACGACGAGACGGGCACCGTCGCACTCGACGCGCCCCTGGCCGGGATCTACTCCGTGATCTACACGGTGCAGGTCGGCGAGCGGACGGCGAGGGGCATCGCGCGCATCGACGTGGCCGACGCGAACGCGCTCGGCGACATCGCCCCCGTCGCGGTCGACGACGCCGTCTTCCTGCAGGGCATGGAACCAGGCACCGTCGACCTGCTCGCGAACGACACCGGCGACTCGTCGCGCGTGCTCGCCGTGATCGGCCTCGGCGACACGAGTGCGGCGCAGGCCGCCGGCCTGCGGGTCGAGCTCATCGACCACGCGATCCTTCGCGTGACGCCGACGCTCCCGCTCACGGAGCCCGTCGCCATGAAGTACACGCTGTCCGACGGCGCCGCGACCGACACGGCGACGGTCGTCGTGACGCCGGGGCCCGCGATCGAATTTCCGCGGCCGCCAGAGACGCAGGCCGACGAGGTGACGGTGCGCGCCGGCGACGCCGCCGTCGTGGCACCGCTCGTCAACGACACGCACCCGGACCGTCTCGACATGCACCTCGACCCGGAGCTCGACGGGCTCGGCGCGAACGGCGGCGACCCGGATGGCGACGGATCGGCGGACGGAGGCGGCGACGATTCCGGCGAAGACCCGGCCGACGGCGGCGACGCGGCAGAGGGCGAGTCGCCGTTCGGCGACGGGGTCGCCGACGTCGACGGCGACACCGTGCGCCTGCGCGCACCGAGCGAACCGGGCACGTACACCATCGGCTACACGGCCGTCGACGCGCTCGGCGGGGTTGCGCCCGGCGAGATCATCGTGACGGTCACCGAGATCGACTCGGCGTCGAACGAGGCGCCGAAACCGGAGCGCGTCGACGTGCGGGCGGCCGCGGGCACGCCGGTACGCGTCGACCTCCCGCTCGCGGGGATCGACCCGGACGGCGACTTCGTCACGATCAGCGAGGTGCCGGACGCGGGTGAGCTCGGCACGATCACGGAGGTCGACGCGACGAGTCTGACGTTCACTCCTCGCGCCGACGCCCGCGGCACCGAGACGATCCCCGTCGTCGTCGGCGACGCGTTCGGGGCGACGGCGACGCTCGAGCTGCGCATCGGCGTCGTCGCTCCGCCGGCTTCTCCGCCCCCGCCCGTCGCGGTCGACGACATCGTCACGGTGCCGCCTGGCAGCATCTTCTCTGTGCGGCCGCTCGACAACGACACCGACCCATCTGGCCTCGGCCTCTCGCTCGCCGACGAGGTTCCGCCGAACGACGTCGGCGCATCCGTGACGATCGACGACGACGCGCTCGTCATCGACCCGCCGGCCGAGGCGACCGACTTCTCCATCTCCTACCGCGTCGTCAATGCGGCCGGTCAGGAGTCGACCGCGGAAGTGCACGTCTCGGTGCGGCATGCAGCCGACCTGCCGGCGCCGACCGCGACGACCCTGGTCGTGACCGCCGACGAGCTGCGCGAGACGACGGTCGTCGACGTGCCGGTGCTCGACGGGGCGACGAACCCGACCGGCTCGGTCGGCGAGCTGCGCGTCGACCTCGTCGACGCCGGCGCGCCCGCGACCGTCGACGGCGGTGTCGTGCGCGTGCAGGGCACGTCCGAGCGGCAGGTCATCGCGTATCGGGTCACGAGTCCCGTGACTGGCGAATCAGCCGTCGGGTTGATCGTCGTTCCTCCCATACCCCGGTCTTGACCGGGCGCCGTGATGATTCGTTTACCCCTCCGTCATCATTTCGAGACAAACTAGGACCGGTGTGCGTTCACCGTGGTTTCGTTGTGCACGGAGTGCGGAACATCGATCTTTGAGGGGAGACCGCGAGGTGGCTCGAGTGGCGAAGCGAACCTGGCGAAAGGGCCAGATCGCCATGTCGATCATCCTGGCGCTCCTTGTCGCGGTCCCGGTGACGATGGCGATCATGCACGACGGGTTCCCGGCCGCCGAGGTCGAGATGGAATCGCACGACGTGTGGGTCACGAACGCCGAAGAGGTGCTCGCCGGCCGGCTCAACGCGCAGATCAACGAGCTCGACGGCAGCGTGAGCCTCGCGAGCGAGAACGTGCTCGTGCATCAGGACGGCGACGACGTCTTCTTGCACGATCGCGCATCCGGTCTGCTCGGCCGCGTCGATCCCGCATACACCGACCTTCGCGAGTCGATCGTCACTCCAGAGGGCAGCGCATCGGCATACGGCGACAACACCCTCGCGATCCTCGATACCGAGACAGGCGAACTCTGGGCGATCGACACGCAGCAGGCGCTCGTCTTCGACGCCTCATCGAAACCGCTGCTCGAGCTCGGCGAGGGCGCCCAGGTCGTCGTCACCGGAGATGGCACGATCCTCGCCTCGTCGCCGGGCGACGGCTCGATCTACCGCATCACCGAGCTCGGGGCCGAGCCGGTCAAGAGCGAGATCGGCGACCTCGACGACTACGAGCTCACCGCAGTCGGCGAGAAGGCCGCCGTGCTCGACCGCACGAACAATCTGGTGCGATTCGAGGGCGGCGAGAAGGTCGCGCTCGACGAAGTCGGCGTGCGCATCCAGCAGCCTGGCGCCGAGGCCGGCTTCGTCCTCGTCGCCACCTCGACCGGCGTCGACCGCGTCGAGTTCTCGGGCGACGTGATCCCGCTCGAGCCGCGCGTCGTCGGCGGCGGCGTCGAGCCGAGCGCCATCGCGCGGCCCGTCAACCTCGACGGCTGCTCGTTCGGCGCCTGGGCCGCGCCAAAGACCCTCACGACGCTGTGCGAGGGGCAGGAACCGGTCGCGCACGACATCGAGCAGTCGATCGAGGGCGAGGTCACGTTCCGCGTCAATCGCAACGTCATCGTGCTCAACGACCTCAAGAACGGCAACGTGTGGTTGCCGCAGGACCACATGCGCTACGTCGAGAACTGGCAGGACACGGTTCCGCCGGAGGACGAAGAGGGCACAGACGGCGACAACGAGGCGACAGAGGAGTCGTTCGAGGACACGCTCGCCGAGCGCACGGAGGAGAACCACCCGCCGGAGCTCAACGACGACGTGTTCGGCGTGCGGCCTGGATCGACCGCGTACATGCCGGTGCTCGACAACGACAGCGATCCAGACGGCGACATCATCACGGTCGTCGACATCAAGGGCGAGGTCCCCTCCTCGGTCGGCACGCTGAGCGTCATCGACGAGGGCCGCGGCCTGCAGTTCTCCGCCGAACCGGGCGCGTCCGGCGAGTACACCGTCACATACATCGGGTCGGACGGGCGCGAGGGCGGCGTCGCAGAGGCCAACCTCACGATCCAGATCGTCCCTGGAACCGTCGAGAATCGGCCGCCGGAGTCGCGGCACGAGTCGACCGTCTCGGTCGAGGCGGGGCAGACCCTCGCCTACAACGTGCTCGGCGACTGGATCGACCCGGATGGCGACCCCGTGTACCTGCTCTCGGCGAGCGCGCCAGGCGGTATGGCCGTCGCCGCGGCGCCCGACGGAACGCTCACGGTCACCGCGATCGGCGCGGAGCTCGGCAAGCGAATCGTCAGCTACGTCGTCTCCGACGGCACCTCGACCGCGATGGGCGAGCTAACCGTCGACGTCGCTCAACCCGGGTCGCTCTCGCCGGTCGGCACGCCCGACTACGCCCGCGGACCCGCCGGGACGACCATCACGTCGTCACCCCTCGTCAACGACCTCTCGCCTTCCGGCGCACCGCTCTCGATCGTCGAGATCACCGAGCTCGGCGACAGCGGCGGCGGCGCGACCTTCAACCCAGACCTCGGCACCGTCTCGTACAAGAGCAGCACCCCTGGCACGTACTACGTGCAATACACGATGACGAGCGGCACGCACGACTCTGTCGGCCTCGTTCGCTTCGACGTGCTCGACCCGGAAGAGGTCTCGAACGAGATCACGGCCGTGCGCGACGTCGGCTACCTGCGCCCGGGCGTTCCAACGACCATCGAGGTGCTGAACAACGACATGTCGATGAGCTCCGACGTGCTCTCGGTGCAAGAGCTCATCCCGAGCGATGAGGCACGGGCGGCCGGCGTCGCGATCGAGCTGCTCGACAACACCGACGTGCGCGTCACGTCGCAGGCCGCGCTGCTCGAGCCGATCGAGATCATCTACCGCATCACCGATGGCGAGCAGACGGCCGAGGGCGTTGTCGTGCTCGTCCCGGTCGAGCCGATCGTGAACCGGCAGCCGCCGATGGCGGTCGACGACTCGCGGCGTGTGAGGGCAGGAGACTTCACATCGGTCGACGTGCTCGCGAACGACATCCATCCCGATGACGTCGCCATGAAGGTCATGCCGCAGCTGAGCGACGCGAACATCGGCGACGGCGTCGCGTTCGTGACCAACAATCAGGTTCGCTTCCAAGCGCCGAACGAACCAGGCACCTACCAGGTCTCGTACGTCGCGACCGACGAATACGGCGAGCAGGGCGGCGCGACCGTGACCTTCACCGTTGTCGCAGACGACGAAGCCTCGAACCGGCCACCCGCGCCGCCGACGCAGACGGCGCGCGTGTTCGAGGGCGCATCCGTGCTCGTCAACGTGCCGGTCACGGGCGTCGATCCCGACGGCGACTCGGTGACCTTCAACGGCGTTGTCGGCTCGCCCTCGCTCGGTTCGATCCGAGAGACGAACCAGACCTCCTTCATCTACGAGGCCTTCCCCGGCGCATCCGGCACCGACACGATCCGCTACGAGATCGTCGACACCTACGGCCAGCGGGCGGAGGGCGTCATCAAGATCGGCGTCGTGCCGCGCGGCGACCAGACCCAGCCGCCCGTCGCCGTCGACGACCCCGTCTACGCGCGCCCGGGCACGACCATCTCCGTTCCGGTGCTCGTCAACGACTCGGACCCGAACGGCTACACGGTCGACATCGTCGACGACCTCACCGAGGTCGACCCCGCGCTCGAGGCCGAGATCGACGGCGAGGCGATCGTGCTCACGATGCCAGCCGATGGCGACTTCATCAGCGTGCCCTACTCGATCACGAACGGGCAGGGCGGCACCTCGACCGCCTGGATCAACATCACGCTGACCGATGAGGCACCAGACCAACCGCCGAGCGCCGTCGATCAGATCGTGCCGAACGACGCCTTCGAGGCGGCGCCGACCTTCGACGTCGACCCGCGCTCCGGCGCGCACAACCCTGCAGGCCGCGTCGCCGACCTGTCGGTCGCACTGGCCGGCGTCAACGCGGGCTCGGCCGAGGTGCTGCCAGACGGGCTGATCCGCGTGACGCCGACCGACCGGCGCCAGGTCATCGCGTACACGCTGACGAACGGCGAGACGGGCCTCGAGGCCGCCGCGTTCATCATGGTGCCGGCCGTCGTCACGGAGGAGTCGAAGCGCCAGTCGCCGTTCCTCGACCCCGATCTCGAGCCGCAGAACACGCGCGTCGAGACACCGATCACGTGGAACGTCAACGACCTCGTCACGGCGCCGTCGGGCAACCCCGTCAAGATCATCGAGTCGGGCGAGGCCTGGGCCGAGCAGAGCGACGGCTCGCCGATCGTCGTCGATGAGTCGACGATCACGTATGCACCGAAGCCCGGGTTCCGCGGCCCGGCATCCGTGACCTTCATGGTTTCGGATGCGACTGGTCCGGACGACACGAACGCCGGCATCGCGACGATCCGGGTGCCGCTCACGGTCGGCGACCCGGAGTTCCGCGACGTCGCTCCGACCTTCGTGACCCCGCAGGTGTCGGTCGAGGTCGGCACGACCGCGACCTACGATCTGCGCGACGCGACGGGGCATCCGAACCCGGATCTGATCGGCGAGGTCACGTTCTCCAACCTGTCGGGCGGCGCCGAGGGCGTGAGCATTTCGCTCGACGGGTCGACGCTGTCGGCCACGGCCGCCCTCGACACGCCGGTCAGCACCGTCGCGACGCTCGACGTCACCTACACGCTCGGCGAGTTCGTGCAGACCGGAACCATCAAGGTCACGGTCGTGTCGTCGTCGCTGCCGCTGCCGCGCACGACCGACGACGAGCACGCGAGCCTGCGCGGCGAGACCGTCACGGTCGACGTCGCGTCGAACGATTACAACCCGTACCCCGAGGCGCCGCTGCGGGTGATCGAGGCGACAGAGCAGTCAAGCGAGAACACCGGCGCCAAGGTCGAGGTCGTCGGCAACCAGGTGCGTATCGAGCCGTCGGCGTCGTTCATCGGCACGATCACGGTGCGCTACAAGATCGGCGACGGCACGATGGACAAGACCCGCGAGGCCTACGGCTACGCGACCCTGCGGGTGCGCGACGTGCCGAGCGCCCCGGCCTCGGTATCGCTCGAGCGCGCTGGCGCGGGCAAGCTGAAGGGATCGTGGGAGCTCGCGCAGTCGAACGGCGAACCGATCGAGGGCTACGAGGCGGTGCTCGAGCCGACCGGAACCGGCCGCGACACGGTCGTCGTGCAGCTCGGGACCGCGACGAGCTACACCTTTACCCGGAGCGACGGCGTCGTCCCTGGCGTCTCCTACACCTTGAAGGTGCGCGCGCAGAACATGCTCGGCTGGGGGAATCTCTCGGCCCCGAGCAGCTCCGAAACCCCGATCGACCAGCCGTCCGCGCCGCAGGGCGTCGCGCTCTCGAGCGCCTACACCGAGAAGGGTGAGGGCAAGGGCCAACTCGTCGTGAGCTGGAACCCGCCGGCCGAGACGGGCGGCGAGATCACGCAGTACATCGTGAAGATCAAAACGCCCGCCGAGGAGGCGCGCGAGATCCCGGTCGGAGCCGAAGCGCGCAGTTACACCCTGACGGGCCTCACGGTGAACACGCACCCAGGGAGCTCGAAGGAGTACGGCGTGACGGTCACGGCGGTGAACTCGGAGGGCCAGTCGACGTCGAACGTCGCGACCGGCCACCTCACGTATCAGCCAGACCCGAAGGTCGAGTTCTCGAAGGGCGGGCTGCGAGCCGTCGATGACGACAACACGTACTGGTACGCGTTCCACTTCGACGGCGAGGACTTCCTGCCGGACGAGACGTACGAGATCAAGTGCGAGTACCACAAGGAGGGTTTCCTCGGCATCGGAAACACCTGGGTCGACCTCGGAACCGACGCCGCGAAGGGCGCAGAGTTCAACGATGAGGAGTACGGCGTCGAACCCGCGCCGAACTGCCAGGCCCCGGACGGCACGAAGATCAGGGCGGAGATCAGCCTGAACGGCGAAGTGCTCTTCAGATTCGAAGAACGCATGAAATAGCCGCCGCCCGCGCGCAACCCCCGAACTCCCGACAGAAAGTGAACCGAAACACGTGAGCGTGAATCAAGAACAGGC
Organism: Pseudoclavibacter sp.; assembly: GCA_052086425.1. Lineage (GTDB taxonomy): Bacteria > Actinomycetota > Actinomycetes > Actinomycetales > Microbacteriaceae > Pseudoclavibacter. Next base: position 9,430 of record JBQDJW010000045.1, read on the forward strand.
GACGTGGTTCGCCGAGGCGTTCGGCCAGGTCGTCAGCAACCTCGACCGCGCCATCGTCGGCAAACAGCACGTCGTCAAGCTCGTTCTGACCTCGCTGTTCAGCCAGGGCCACGTGCTGCTCGAGGACTACCCGGGCACGGGGAAGACCGTGCTGGCCAAGTCGCTCGCGCGCACGATCGATGGCCGCAATTCGCGCATCCAGTTCACCCCCGACCTGCTGCCGAGCGACGTGACCGGCACGATGATCTACGACCAGGCCGCGGGGAAGTTCGACTTTCGCAAGGGCGCGATCTTCGCCTCGGTCGTCCTCGCCGACGAGATCAACCGCGCCTCGCCGAAGACGCAGTCCGCCCTCCTCGAGGTCATGGAGGAGCAGCACGTGACCGTCGACGGGACGAAGTACGACGTCGAGTCGCCCTTCATCGTGATCGCGACGCAGAACCCGGTCGAGCAGGCGGGCACCTACAAGCTGCCAGAGGCGCAGCTCGACCGCTTCATGATGAAGACGAACCTCGGCTACCCCGACCACCAGACGACGGTC
>JBQDJW010000046.1:0-9933 GCA_052086425.1 Pseudoclavibacter sp.
GTCGCGTGGCCTGCGTTGAATCGGTTCGTCATGGGTGTTCCCTGCCCTGGTGGTTGAGGTCTCTGGGGTGACTCGGCCGCGCTAGCGCGGCGCCGAGCTGGATTCGGGGGCGAGTTGTCCGCCGTCGGATGCGGGCGAGGCGGCCTGTGCTCCTGCGGGCGCGAGGGCGGCGTCGGTTTGCGCGCCGGCATCGACCGCGCCGTCGCCGGCGTTGCCGCCGGGCGCGGAGCTCTTTCGCTTGACCGTGCCAGGGGCGTTGCGCCTCGCGAACGCGCTCGTGGTGCGGTCGAGGATGATCGCGAGCATCACGACCGACAGGCCGGCCTCGAAGCCGAGGGCGATGTCGATGCGGTTCAGTGACTGCACGACGTCGCCACCGAGGCCGCCTGCGCCGACCATGCCGGCGATGACGACCATCGACAGCGAGAGCATGATGACCTGGTTGACGCCGGCCATGATCGACGGCATCGCGAGGGGCAGCTGCACCTGGCGCAGGATACGCCCGGGTGTCGCGCCGAACGCCTTGCCGGCCTCGACCACCTCTTTGTCGACGCCGCGGATGCCGAGCTCGGTCATGCGCACGCCTGGCGCCATCGCGAAGATGATCGTTGCGACGATGCCGGGAACGACGCCGACGCGGAACAGGATGAGCGCCGGGATGAGATACACGAACGCCGGCATCGTCTGCAGGAAGTCCAGGATCGGCCGGATGATGTTGCTCGCCGTGGTCGAGCGTGCGGCCAGGATGCCGAGCGGGATGCTGATGATGACCGCGATCAGGCTCGCGACGAGCACGAGCGCCAGGGTCGCCATGGCGTTTTCCCACTGCTGCAGGATGACGATGAGGAAGAGACCGACCGCCGTACCGATGCCGAGAATCCAGCCCTTCCTGAGCCCCCGCGCCGACCACGCGATCGCAGCGAGCACGATGATGATGACGAAGAACGGTGGAGATGCGAGCAGCCAGTGCAGGCCATCGTAGAAGCCGTTGAAGATCGCGCGGAGCACGTCGAAGATCGGGCCGAGAGCGCTCGTCAGGAAGCGGACGAAGCCTTCGACGATCGCCCCGAGCGGGAAGATCTCGTGCAGGCTGCGCGTGAAGTCGTTGATCGTCGCGATCACTTGTCGCCTCCCGTCGTGTCTGCGGACTCGGCCGCGTCTGCGTCGCCGGCCACCGCATCCGGTGCGCTCTCAAGTGCTTCGCTCAGCTCATCGGGGGTGGCGGTCGTCACGGGGTCCTGCACGGGGATCGGGCCGGTCATCGCCGGCACGTTCGCGAGCGACGCGAGGATCGTGACGCGCGGCACGACGCCGAGAAGTCGACCTCGCTCGTCGACGACCGCGATCGGCAGGGTCGTGTCGAGGGTCAGCTCGATGAGGTCGTTGAGCGACGTCTCGGGGCCGGCCGTCGGCGGGCTCTTCTTGAGGATCGCGCCGAGGTCTGTCGCTCCGTCTTTGACGGCGCGCATTGCCGCACGGTCGGTGACGACGCCCTGCAGGCGCCCCTGATTGACGACGAACGCGCTGCCCGTCTGCGTGTCGCGCATGACGCGCAGAGCGCCGCGCGGGCCGGCGTTCTGCTGCAGCACCGCGACGGGCGGCTCCATGACGCTTGCGGCCGTGAGCACGCGAGCGCGGTCGACGTCCTGCACGAACTGGGCAACGTAGTCGTTGGCCGGGTCGGTGAGGATCTCCTCGGGCGACCCGATCTGCACGATGCGGCCGTCGCGCATGACGGCGATGCGGTCGCCGAGGAACATGGCCTCGTTGAGGTCGTGCGTGATGAACACGATGGTCTTTCCGAGCTCGGCCTGCAGCTCGACGAGCTCCTCCTGCATCTCGCGCCGGATCAGCGGGTCGAGCGCGCTGAACGCCTCGTCCATGAGCAGGATCTCGGTGTCGCTCGCGAGGGCGCGGGCGATGCCGACGCGCTGCTGCATGCCGCCGGAGAGCTGCGATGGCAGGTTCTGCTCCCAGCCGGCCAGGCCGACGCGCTGGATGATCTGCCACGCGCGCTCGAGGCGCTCGGTGCGCGGAACGCCCTGCACCTCGAGGCCGAACGCGACGTTCTCGATGACCGTGCGGTGCGGGAACAGCGCGAAGTGCTGGAACACCATCGAGACGCGCTTCTGGCGCACGTCGCGCACAGTTGCGTCCGATGCCTTGGCGAGGTCGACGTCGCCGATCACGACCGAACCCGCGGTCGCGTCCCAGAGTCCGTTGAGCATGCGGATCAGGGTCGACTTGCCCGAGCCCGAGAGGCCCATGACGACGAAGATCTCGCCCTTGGCGACCTCGAAGGTCGCGTCGATGACGGCGGCGGTGAGGCCTGCCGGGAGCTGATCGCGGGCGACGCCGTTCTCGAGCATTTCGACGCCCTGCTGGCCGCGCCGACCGAAGACCTTGTACAGGCCGCTGACGGTGACGGCAGGGATGGCCTCCGATGAAGAGCCGGAGCCGGGCGGTTGGCCCGTCGCCTCCGGTTCGGATTGCGTCACAGCTGGCTGGGTCACTCGTCCTCCTGGGTCGGTGGGCTCTGGTGGTACCACCGTGGTCGACCTCGCGAGTTGTTCGCTCGGTCGTGGACGCGTCGGTCGCGGCATGCCGATCCTGGGGGGTGCTGTGCGTCCCGTCGGCGACGCCAGGTCACCTTGAATCGACGTGCCTGGGTCAGGTCTTGCCTGTCCCTGCGGGCAAACACGCAGTTCGAGGCTAACAAGGCGCGATTTTCCGCGCTGTTCTGGGCCTCGCGTACGGGGGCGATTCGGGGCGATTTCGGCGATGCGCGCGGGGTGCCGATCCGCGTGTTGACGCGGATCGTGTGGGAGTGTCGGCATCGTTGCCGAAGCGTTACTCGCAGGTCGTGGAACAGGGCCCATTTGGTGGGACTTGGGCGCGATTTCGTGGTCTGGGGCTGCTCGGGCGGCAGCGAGGACGACGCCAGAAGAAGTCGAGGAGCGCCGAGGCCCGTTGCGAGAGGACTCTCCTGTGGACGCCACCTCTGGCGGGTCATCGAGGCGCGGTCGGCGGCCCGGCCCGCAATTATGCTGAGCGCATGGCAGGCGCAGGGACGGACGACCGAGTGGCGGGCGCGGACACCCGCGATGAAGGCTACCTGTCGCGCGTCATCCGGGTGATCGAAGTGTTCGATTCGGAGCTGACGGCGCTCAAGGTCAGCGCGATCTCGGGCGCGGCGGGCCTGCCCCTGCCGACGGCGTACCGGATCGTCGGAGACCTAGTCTCGCACGGGCTGCTCGGTCGCGATATCGACGGGCGCATCCGGCTCGGCTCTCGCCTGTGGGAGCTCGCGAACCGGGGGTCGTCGCTCGAGGGGCTGCGCGAGGCTGCCCGCGCCGAGCTGATCGGTGTGCACACGGCGACCGGGTTCCACACGAACTTCGCGGTGCTGCGCGAGGGCTCGGTGCTCGTCGTCGACCGCATCGTCGCGAACACCGATCTGCGCAACCGGTCGATCACCGCGGCCAGGATGTCGGCGCTGCGCTCGTCGTTGGGGCTCGCAATGCTCGCGCACGCCCCTTACGCGCAGCTGCGCCTGGCGATCGCGCTCGAGCTCGCCGAGTTGCCGGAGCCGTCGGTCGATGAGAGCGACGCGTTCGAGGTCGCGAAGGAGTCGGCCAAGCGCGAGCTCGATGGCGTGCGCCGCCGCGGCTACGCGTCGCAGCGCGGGCAGCAAGACACGAACACGATGGGCGTCGCCGCGCCCGTGCTCGGCGAGCGCGGCCGACCGATCGCGTCGATCGGCGTGATCATGCCGGTCGAGACGACGCAGGCCGCAGAGCTCGCGACCGCCGAGCGGCTGCGCGTCTGCGCGGCCCGCATCGCCGAGCGCGTCGAGGTGCAACGCGCGTCGACGCGCTCGACTCAGTAGCTCGCGCGCCCCGCGCCCGCGTCGTGGTCCGCGGCGCCGCCGCCTGCGGTCCCGCCGTCCGAGCCATGCGCAGCCGTCGCGGCGCGGTCCTCGATGAACCGCTTCGCGAAGCCCTCGCCAGCGCGAGCGACCGCAGCGACATCGGCGCCGACGAGGATGAAGTCGACGCCCAAGTCCATGTACCGCTCGGCGGCGACCGGGTTGAACGCGTTGACGCCGACCGGTTTGCCTGCCGCCTTCGCGACGGCGATTGTCTGCTCGACCGCAGCCACAACATCCGGATGCTCTTGCTGGCCGAGCAGCCCCATCGACGCCGAGAGATCGCTCGGCCCGACGAACAGCGCCGCGACGCCGTCGGTGCGGGCGATCGCGTCGGCGTTCTCGACCGCACGCGCCGTCTCGATCTGCACCGTGATCGACACGAGCTCGTGCGCGCGCTGCAGGTAGTTCTCGACACGGTTCCAGCGGGCGCCACGTGCGAGGGCGGAGCCGACGCCCCGCACGCCGCGCGGCGGGTACAGCGAGGCTGCGACGGCGGCCGCAGCCTCGTCGGCCGTGCTCACCATCGGCACGAGCAGGTTCTGCGCGCCGAGGTCGAGGTACTGCTTGATCAGCACGGTGTCGTTCACCGGAACGCGCACGACGGGCGTCGTCGGGTACGCGGCTGCGGCCTGCAGTTGCAGCTGGATCGACTCGAGGCTGAGCGGCGAGTGCTCGCCGTCGATCATGAACCAGTCGAGGCCGCTGCCCGCGCAGATCTCGGCCATGAGGGGCGACCCGCTGCTGCACCACATCCCGACCTGGGCGCGGTCTGCGCCGGCCAGGCGGTCGGCGAAGGTCGGCGGAAGCTCTAGTTGAAGCGGCACGAGATCGTTCCCATCTGGCCGTAGTCGCACACGACCGCGTCGCCCTTCGACACCCACATGGGGCGGGTGAACGAGCCGGCGAGGATGATCTCGCCCGCCTCTAGGCGCGCGCCGTGCTGGTGGAACTTGTTCGCGAGCCAGGCGACGCCCATGCCCGGGTGGCCGAGCACGCCGCCCGCGAGGCCCGTCTCTTCGATCGTCTCGTTGCGGTAGAGCATGGCGCCGACCCAGCGGAGGTCGATGTCGTCGACGCGCTTGGGCGTGCCCCCGAGCACCATGCCGCCGTAGGCCGCGTTGTCGGAGATCGTGTCGACGATCGTGCGGCCCTCGAGTTCGATGTGCGAGTTGAGCACCTCGAGGGCGGGTGTCACGTACTCCGTTGCGCGCAGCACGTCGAACAGCGTGCAGTTCGGGCCCTCGATGGGCTTGTCGAGTACGAAGGCGAGTTCGACCTCGATGCGCACGTTCGAGAAGTCGTCGAAGGGGATCACGGCGCCGCTCTCGTACACCGTGTCGTCGAACATGACGCCGTAGTCGGGCTCGGTGATGCCGGTCGCGGCCTGCATGGCCTTCGACGTGAGGCCGATCTTGCGGCCGACGAGCGTCCGGCCCGCCGCGATGTTGGTGTCGCGCCACACGCCCTGAATCGCGTACGAGTCCTCGATCGTCGCCTCCGGGTACCGCGCCGTGATGCGCGGGATCACCGACTTCGTGCGGTCGGCCTCGGCGAGTTCGTTCGCGATCGACTCGATGGTGGAGTGCTCGAGCATGTGGATCTATCCCCTTTGTTCGCGGTCGGCACCAGCGTAGTGCGGGGGATGCGGGGCGGCGGGGCCGCCGGGTGCGAGGCGGGACTGCCTGCGAGCCTCGCTAACTGTGCAGTTGTGGCTGTTCTGGGCGGAACAGTATCGCCACGAATGCGCACTGAACGGATGGGGTGCGGGGCCGCCGGGTGCGGGGCCGCCGGGTGCGGCGGCCCCGCTGGAGAGGGCCGGGCCTACTCGCGTGCGCCCACGTGCGCCGCCGCGCCCTCGGACGCGTTGGGAGCATCCGCGCCATTGCCCGCGGGCTCGACTGACGCCGCGGCGTCGTCGGACTCAGCACCGGCCACGCCGGCCTGCGTGTCTTCGGTCGGGTTGTACTCGCGCACCCGCCACACGACGAGCGCGGCGATCGCGACGACGACCGAGACGCCGATGAAGATCTGCGTGGGCGTCGCGCCCCCGTCGAGGAACGCGCCGGCCAGGATCGGGGCGAGGATCGCGCCGGCTCGCCCGACGCCGAGCGCCGTGCCGACACCCGTCGAGCGCGCCTTCGGGCCGTACGCGGACGGGGCCAGCGTGTAGAGGCCGGCGACCGCGCCGTTGACGAGCATGCCGACGCCGATGCCGGTGACGAACGCGACCGACGGCGTACCCGTCGTGAGGATGAACACCGTCAGCATGACCGCGCCGAGCAGCGAGAACGCGATGAGCAGGTGCCGTGTGCGCCAGAACGTCGTCAGCACGCCGAACACGATCGTGCCGATCACGCCGCCGATCGTGAGCATGATGCCGCCGAGGATGCCCTGCTGCTGCGACATGCCCATGTCGGTGAGCATCTGCGGAGTCCACGTGTTGGCGAAGTAGAAGCCGAACATGATCGCGAAGAAGCTGATCCACAGCGCGATCGTCGTGCCGCGGTAGCGCTTCGAGACGAGCGCCCTGTAGCCGGTCTGCTCGATCGCGGAGGTCTTGGGCGCGCCGAAGTCGTCGCCGTCGAAACCGAGTCGCCTCGCGACGCGGGCGACGGATGCGCGGCTGCGGTCATCCGCGCGGGAGTTCAGCTGCTCGGGCGATTCGGGAACGACGAAAACGACGAGCAGGATCGCCACGACCGTGAAGGCCGCGCCCGCGACGAAGACGGCGTGCCAGCTGACGTGCTCGATGAGCCACGCGGCGAGCAGGCCGCCGAGCGTCGCGCCGACCGGGTAGCCGCCCGAGTAGAGGCTGATCGTGAGACCGCGGCGCTTCGCGCTCGAGAACTCGCTGACGATGACGGTCGTGCACGCGAGGATGCCGCCGACGCCGAGCCCCGTGATGATGCGGGCGACGAGGAGCACTGTGAAGGTGCCGGACACCGCCGACAACAGGAGGCCGATGGTGTTGACGATGAGCGCGAGCACGAGGGTGCGCTTGCGCCCGATGCGGTCGGCGAGCGGGCCGAGCGTGATCGCGCCGACGGCCATGCCGATGAGGCCGCCGCTCAGCAGGAAGCCGAGCGCAGTGCCGCTCAGCTCGAACTCGGTGCTCACGGGGTTCGCGGTGAACGACATTGCGAGCACGTCGTAGCCGTCGAGGGCGTTGAGGTAGGTCATGATCGCGATGATCGCGATCTGGTAGAGGCCCATCGGCCTCGAGTCGATGTGTTCGCGCAGCGTTGCGTGCTCGCGCAGCGTGGTGTTCACGGTGCGGGGCCTTTCGTGGTGTCGTGCCCGGGTTGGCAGGTTGCGTCGGCTTGGCCGGTTGCGTCGGTGCAGATGTCGGTCGTGCGTTCTTGATGGTGCGGTGCGGTGCGGTGCGGTGCGGTGCGGTGCGGTGCGGTGCGGTGCGGTGCGGATGTGCGTTGTGCGGTTCTGTGCGAGGCGCGCATGCTTCGCGCGCCCCTCGCCCCGGGAAGCCATCGTCGATCGCCACGCAGCCATGCGAGGAGCGGCCGCGATGCCGAGACGTGAGAACACTAACTATCGAGTTAGTGGAACGCAAGCAGTCGGCGCGCGGCCGTGAGGGCGTCGTGACTCACTCCCTCTCGAGTGAGTGGCATGATGGGGTGCGAGGTTCCGGGACCGCCAGTGCTGGCGGCACCGCACGCACCCGCACCGCACCAGCATTCAGTCGATCGCCAACGGAGGCGTCCCATGAGTTTGCGCGCAGCGCTCTTGTCTTTGCTCGCCAGTGAACCCATGACCGGGTACGACGCCGCCAAGCGATTCGGCAGCACCGTCGGCCACCTTTGGCATGCCGCCGACTCGCAGATCTACCCAGAGTTGCGCCGCATGGAGGGGGAGGGGCTGATCGCCGGCGCCGACGTGCCGTGGGGCGCAAAAGGTGCGACGAAGCGCGAGTACTCGATCACGCGCGACGGGCGCGACTATCTGTCGGACTGGCACATGAAGCCCCTGCGCTACGCGCCGGAGCGCGACCCGGCGAGGCTGCGCTCGGCGTACTTCGAGTGGGCGTCGGCGGCCGACGCCCGCGCACAGCTGACCGCGCACATCGCGCATCACGAGCGCGAAATCGCAGGGGCCGATGAGCGCATCCGGTCGATTCGCGACGGCGAGAACGACTCGGTGCGGCGCAGGCTCGAGCACTACGCCGCCGGCGAGCATGAGCGCATCGCGCGTTGGAAGGTCTACGCGCACGAGGGCACGATCGCGAGGTCGGAGGCCGAGGTCGCGTGGGCCCGCCGCGGGCTCGCGCTGCTCGAGGACGACCCGGATGCGCCGGCCGAGTACGCGGCGGTCGAGGCGACGACGGATGCGCGGGGCGGCGCGGATGTGCAGGGCGGCGCGGATGCGTCGCGCGACGCGGCAGAGCGGGGCGGCGCGGGTGCGCGGGGTGCGTCTCGAGTGGCGGCGGTCGAGCCCGCGCTCGCGCGGTAAACGCGGGGGCGGCGTCGGCGCGGCGGTTTCCTCCTGGCCCGCGCGGCCGTCGCCTGGGGGCTACCGGCGGCGACATTTGCTACCAGGTGTCGGGTGGTTTTTGTCGCGGTGGGTAGTGGTCCGGATTCGGGCTGGCGGGCGGGGGCGGGTTGCAGTCTCGGGGCTACCTGCGGCGACATTTACTCCCGGATGCTCGGCAGTCGAGCTCGCCTTTTGACTGTGGAGAACTCGCCATCCACAGGCGAGCGGCCGACGAGATCGCCGTCGGTCGGCGAGCGACCAGACTCGCCGCGTGGAGTTCATCGATGTCCGGACGGGCCGCTACGACTCGTTCGAGCGGAGACAGTTTCAGCGTGGCGCGTTGGACGGAACCTACGTGCGTGTGCGTCCTGGCGTCTACACCCGACCGGCCAGCGTCGGAACGCCGGAGGGCTGGCACCGTCTCCTGCTGGCGGCGACGATGCCGCGCCTCGCCGCCGTTGCGACGGTCAGCCACACCTCCGCCGCGGTCCTGCACGGGCTCCCGGTGCTGCGGGACCGTCTCGAGGTGGTGACGACGACTCGCCCCGGGTCGAATGGCAAGCGCTCGAGGCTCGTGCACGCGCGTCGGGGCGTCGTCAGACCTGATGAGCGGATCGAGCACCGGGGAATACCGGTGACGTCGCTCGAGCGGACCGTCGTTGACCTAGCACGGGCCCTTCCGTTCGGCGAGGCGCTCGCGGCGGCAGACGTCGCCGTCCGCAAGGGGCACGACCTGCGCGGACTCGCCGAGCGGGCGTCGCTGCCACTGCGCGTGCGAAAGGTGGCTCGCTTCGCGAACGGTCTCGCGGAGAGCGTCGGCGAGTCGATGAGCCGCGCAGTGTTCATCCAGGCGAAGCTGCCACCGGCGACCCTGCAGTTCGAGGTCGTCGACCGCGAGGGGAGGTTGTTTGCCAGGTGCGACTTCGGATGGCCCGAGTGGGATGTGCTCGGAGAGTTCGACGGAGACGTGAAGTACCGGGGCGCGCTTCCGGGCGCACGCGATCCGGCACGGGCGAACCGGGAGGAAAAGGATCGCATCGAGGGGCTGCGCGATCTCGGGTACGACCCTGTGCAATGGGGCTGGCGGGTCATGCAGACGCCGGGGATGCTCGTCGCGCGAGTGACGCGCACCCTTGTGCAGCACGGCTATCGGCGCGGGCAGCCCGAGTCTCGCAGCTGGTAGGTCTGGCTCGGATCGGCCGGGGCGCATCCGGACCCAGGCTCGTGCCGCCGTGCCGCCGTGCCGCCGTGCCGCCGTGCCGCCGTGCCGCTCACCGCCCGAAGCTGCGCTCCAGCGCGAGCAGGGCCGCGCGCCACTCGTCTTCACTCGTCTGGCCGGTGAAGTGGTGGGACTCGCCGCTCTCGACGTGCTGCAGCGCCATCGTGAAGAAGAGCCCGCGAACGACCTCCGGAAGCAGGCGCTCCGGGAATCGGTCTGCGTGCTCGCGAACGACATCTGCGATCGAGTCGGCGAAGTCGGCGATCGCGGTGCGGTAATACGTCGAAACGGTCGGATG
>JBQDJW010000047.1:0-9917 GCA_052086425.1 Pseudoclavibacter sp.
CTCAAGCATCGGCGCCGCGCCCTGATAGATGCGGGTGTCCATTTGACCGAGTTGCTCGAGTTGCTCGATGCCGTACTCCTGCTCGACGAGGTAGTAGAGCTGCGTGTAGACGGTCGAAATCGTCGGATCCGACATCAGCATCTGGCCGTTCCAGCGCGGGTCCAGCAGGTCGCCCCACGTCGCCGGGGCCTCGTCCTCGCTGACGAGGTCGCTGTTATAGGCGAAGGCGTATGGCGTGATGTTGACGACCGCGCTGCCGATGCCGTCGAGGATCGCTTCTTCCGGGAGCGCCGACGGCGGGTACTCGGGGAGGCCCGCGTCAGGGAGGGGGACGAGCCATCCAGCCTCCATGGAGGCGTCGAAGAACTCGCTGCGGATCGGAAGGATGAGGTCTGTGGCGGGTGTTCCTGCCTCCATCTCGGCACTGAAGCGCTGTTCCATCTGTGAAGAGTTCAGACGGTTGAAGCTGACGCTGATGTCGTACTCCTCGCTGAAAGCTTCGGCCAGGCGGTCGCCGATTCGCTGATCGGCGGTTTGGTACCAGACAAGCTGGCCCTCTTGCTCGGCGGCGGCGATGAGCTCTTCGAGGCTGCCCGCCTCGATCGGCTCCGCCGCCTCGTCTTCTGGGGTCGTTCCGCCGCACGCGGTGAGTGCAAGGGCTCCGATCAGGCCGATTGCGGCCGCCGCGCGAGCGCGTGACTTCGTGTTCATCTCCACCAGCTCCTTCGATGGTTGTGAGAGGGATCACTTTGCCTACTTGTATACAGCTACGGGTGCAATGTCGCTAGATCTCGGACCGAATTGGCTCCAAAATGGATCAAATGTGTACATAAGTGGGGCTGCATGCTAGCGTCGCCGTCACCAGAACAACGTTGACGAGGAGGTCCCGTTGGGTTCGGTGTGTGTTGATGTGCTGCGCTCGAGCGCGCGGGCGTTTCGAGATCGCGAAGCCGTCTGGTGCGACGGCGAGTCAGTGACGTTCGGCGAACTGCTCGACCGATCCTTCCGGCTCGCGAACGGTCTGGCCGCGCTCGGGCTCGAGCCAGGCGATCGCGTCGGGCTATTGGCGAAGAACGGGCTGCACTCGGTCGAAGAAGTGACCGGTATCGGATGCGGAGGATACGTTCGCGTACCCCTGCACGCCCGCAACAGTGTCCATCAGCATCGGTACATGCTCGAGCACATTGACGCCCGCGCCATCATCGTCGCGGAGGATCTCTACGAGCCGCTCGCCCAGGAGCTTGAGGCGATCCCCGGCCTGCAGCACATCATCGTGCATGGTCGTGGCGGCACGATCTCGTACGTCGACCTCCTGAGTGGGGCCGACGCCGGCGATCCCCACGTTTCGATCCGCCCCACCGATCCCAGCCACATCGCCTTCACCTCGGGGACGACCGGTCTGCCGAAGGCGGCGGTGCACTCGCACGCCGGCCTCATGGGGGTCAGCGCGCAGTACACCTTGACGCTGCCCCGCTTCGAGGCCACCGATCGGTACCTCGCAGTCGCGCCGCTCTCGCACGCCGCGTCGTGCCTGCAATACACCGCGATCGCCGCTGGCGCGACGACCCTCGTGCAGTCGGCGTTCGACCCCGCGTCCCTCGCACGGACCTTGGCAGCTCGTCCGGCCACGTTCACGCTCATGGTGCCCACGATGATCCAGTTGCTGCTCGACTGGGTCGAGGACGACGAGACCGACATCCGCGTGGGGCTGCACGATCTCCGTGCCCTCGTCGCGACAGGCGCCCTGCTATTGCCCGAGGTGGCGAAGCGAGCTCTCGATCTGCTCGGGCCGGTGCTGTTCAACAGTTACGGCCAGGTCGAGGGCGTGCCGGCGGCGATGATGACGCCCGAGGACTTCGCGAGTGCGCGAGAGGGCGATGCAAAGCGACTCCAGTCGGTGGGCAGGGCGGGCATGCTCGTGCGCACGAGAATCCTCAATGATGACGGCAATGAGGTGCCTCCCAATGAACCGGGAGAGATCGCCATCGACACGCCGGGCAACATGACGGGGTACTGGAACGCTCCCGAAGCGAGCGCAGCGCGCTTCACCGACGACGGCTTCGTGCTGACCCAGGACATCGGCTACGTCGACGACGCCGGATACCTCTTCGTCGTTGATCGGAAGGACGACAAGATCATTTCCGGTGGATTCAACATCTGGCCGGCCGAGCTCGAGCAGGCCATTGCCGAGCATCCCGACGTTGTCGAGGTCGTGGTCGTCGGTGTTCCACACGAGAAATGGGGCGAGACCCCGTGGGCCGCCGTCGTCATCCGTGAGGGAGCGGAGCTCAGCGAGTCGGACGTTGTCGAGTGGTGCCGCGAACGCGTCGGCTCGATGAAGAAGCCGTCGCTCGTCGATATCCGCACGACCCCGCTCACGAGGAGCGCGGTCGGTAAGATTCCGCGCCGCATTGTGCGCGACGAATTGCTCGCCGCCCACGCGCCGGACAAACCGCTTTCCGGCGGCGCGGAGGGCAAGTGAGCGCCATGTCGACCCACGCGAGTGATGATGTCGTGACCGCGGACGGGCTTGCCGACTACCACGGTGCCGTATCGGTGGAGCCGGACACGACGCCCGGGTTCGCGCTCTATCTGGCGGCGCTGACTCTTCCGCGAGTCATGGAGGCCGGGCGCCTGGTGGTGCCCGCGAGGCTGCATCCGTTCGGTCTGCAAGTCGGGCACGAGGTCACTCTCTTCGCGCCCCTGATGCCAGGCCTCGGCATCCGTACGGAGTTCGAGACATCGAGCAAGACGTCGAGCGCCGGCGAACTCGCGACGGTCACGGCCCGGAGCCGCGCTGGCGGCGAACTCGTCGCCGAGCAGCGGGCGACGTTTCTCTTCGCCGAACGCCGCCGTGGTGACTCGGAGCCGCTCCAGAACCAATCGCAGGACGAGGCCGCCGACGTGATCCACAGCCGGTTCCCCGTCGGGGCAGCTCGGGCGTACGCAGGCGCCTCCGGCGACACGAATCAGATTCACCTCGACGCAGACGCCGCACGGGCAGCCGGGTTCGACCGTCCCATCGCCCACGGACTCTGCACGCTTGCGTTCGTGGTCGCCGATGTCGCGCGCGCGCTCGGCGCCGATGCCGCCGACGTCGTCGCCGTCGGGGCACGGTTCGCCGGCTCTGTTCACTGGGACGAGTCGATGGTGACCGTCGTCGACGATGCAGAGGGCGCTCACACCTTCACGACCACGACCGCGACCGGCGGTCGCGTTCTCGAACACGGGTTCGTTCAATTGGCGGGGTGACTCATCGACCACATCGCTCGGTGAGAACTGCCCGCCCCGTACCGTTCACCCCAACCGCGAAAGACACCGACATGGCTCTAGAATCAGGCACCCCGAAGGTCCTCGTAGAACAGACCGGCCGGATCGCACTCGTCACGATCGCGCGGCCGGAAGCTCGAAACGCCGTCGACGCCGACGTAGCGGCGGGCCTTGAGCGCACGTTCGCGGCAATCGACGAGGCGACGGACATCGCGGTCGCCGTCTTGACGGGCGCCGGTGCGACGTTCTGCGCCGGCGCCGACCTCAAGGGCATTGTGCGCGGAGAACAACCCGTGACCGAACGAGGCGGATTCGGTGGAATCACCATGCGTCCACCCAAGACGCCCGTCATCGCGGCGGTCGAAGGGTATGCCGTCGCCGGCGGACTCGAGCTCGCGCTTTCGTGCGATTTGATCGTCGCGGCCAACGACGCCAAGTTCGGCCTCCCCGAAGTGAAGCGCGGGCTCGCCGCCGCCGGTGGGGGTCTGCTCAGGCTTCCCCGTCGCATCCCCTACCACGTGGCAATGGAGATGACGCTCACGGGTGACCCGATCACGGCGGAGCGTGCGTACGACCTCGGGCTCGCCACCACGCTGACCGTGCCGGGGTCGGCAGCGGGCGCAGCCGTCGCGCTCGCGGGCCGTATCGCTGAGGGCGGACCGCTCGCGCTCCGCGCCTCGAAGCAGGTGCTCGTGCGGCAGTGGGATTGGGGTGTTGAGGAGGCGTGGAGCGAGCAAGCCGCGTACCTCGCTCCTGTCTTCGCCTCCGAGGACGCGAAGGAGGGTCCGCTCGCGTTCGCGGAGAAGCGAGCCCCGAACTGGACGGGGCGCTGAGCACGTCGCCGTTGGCGCGTCCGGCGTCGGTGTGTACATCCACCAGGCGCGAGCGCGGAACTGATCGGAAGTCAAGGAGGCTAGGCCATGCAAGGACGCGAGGTCATCATTGCGGATGCGGTGCGCACGCCGATCGGCCGCGGGCATCCCGACAAGGGGTACTACCGCGATTGGCACGCGAGCACGCTTCTCGCACACGTCTTGCGCGCGCTGATTGAGCGGACCGGGCTCGAAGATGCGGCAGTCGGCGATGTCGTCGCCGGGTGCGGTTCACAGTTCGGCGAACAGGGCCGAAACGTCGCCCGGAATGCGTGGCTCGAGGCGGGGCTCAGCGAGAACGTGCCCGGCATGACGCTCGAACGGCAATGCGGCGCCGGCCAGGAGGCGGTCGTCGTCGCCGCGTCGCTCATCGCGGCCGGCATCCAGGACGTGGCGATCGGCGCGGGCGTCGAGCACATGGGGCACCTCTCCTTCGCCGACATCGAAGAGACCGCACAGCGGTACGGCGACCCGTTCTCGCCGGCGTTGCGTGAGCGCTACGACCTCGTATCCCAGGGTGTCGCGTCGGAGCTCATGGCAAAGCGCTGGCAGCTCGAGCGAACCGCTCTCGATGCATTCTCGCTTGAGTCGCACGCTCGCGCGCAGCGCGCGACCGATGCGGGACTGTTCAGCGGGGAGATCGCGCCCGTCACCGTCGGCGGCGAGAAAGTCACCTCAGACCAGGGCATTCGGCCGGACACATCGATGGAGAAGCTCTCGGCATTGCGGCCAGTGTTCGACGCCGAGGGCTCGACGACCGCGGGCAACGCTTCGCAGATTTCCGACGGGTCGGCCGCCGTGCTGTTGGCAACGCGTGAGGCGGCAGACGCGCATGGTCTGCGCGTGCGGGCGCGCATCGTCGACCATGTCGCCGTCGGCGTCGACCCCGTGCTCATGCTGTCGGGCCCAATCGACGCGACGCGCCGGCTGCTCGAGCGCAACGGGCTGACGGCAGCCGACATCGGCCGCTATGAGCTCAATGAGGCGTTCGCAACGGTTGCCCTCGCGTGGATGCGCGAGCTCGGCGTCGCGCCAGATCGCGTCAACGTGCTCGGCGGCGCGATCGCCCTTGGTCACCCGCTCGGTGCCACCGGCGCCCGCCTTTTCGCGACGCTCATCGGCGAACTCGAGCGATCTGGCTCGCGGTTCGGGGTCGTGACGATGTGCTGTGCCGGCGGCCAAGGCACGGCGACGCTCATCGAACGAACGACGTAAGCGCAACACGGGCAAACACGGCAATGGCGCCGGGAGGTTGGGAGATGGACGCAATTCGACGATGGACGGGCTGCGCAGCGGCTCACAGTGGTGACTCGGGAGTTGTCGATGACGCTGCAGCATGATCGTGCCGACACTCGCGGTGACCGCCCACGGAAGACGAGCACCGGCAGCGACCGCCGGCCGACGCTCCTTGCGGCACGGAAGCCGAGCTCGTTCAAGATCGGCAGCGGGATCCTCGCTATCGCCTTTGCGGCGCTTGTCATCGTGCCCCTTGGTGCCGTCACTCTGCGCGCTTTCGCGCCGGAAGGCCAGCTGACGGGCACTGTCTGGGGCGAAGTGTTCGCTGAGCCAGACCTTGGCACCGTGCTGCTCAACACGCTCATCGTGGTCGTCGGCAGCGGACTGGTCTCACTCGTCATCGGTTCGGTGCTCGCCTGGGTCAACGAGCGCACGGATGCCCGGCTCGGGGTCTTCTCCGAAGCGCTGCCGCTCGTGCCGTTTCTCGTCCCCCCGATCGCTGGCGCCATCGGCTGGGTGCTCCTGATCTCGCCTAACGCCGGGCTGCTCAACGAGCTCATTCGGAGCATGCTTTCCGTCGTGGGCGTGCACCTCGAAACAGGGCCGTTCGACATCTACTCCTGGTACGGGTTGTTGCTCGTCTACGCCATCTACCAGGTGCCGCTCGTGTTCATGATGGTGTCTGCCGGCCTTCGCAATCTCGACTCGAGTCTCGAAGAACAGTCGCGCGTTTGCGGCACGGGCCCGATCACAGCGCTCTTCAAGATCACGCTGCCGTCGCTCTGGCCGAGTATCGCCGGCGCCGGCCTGCTGACGACCTGGACTGCGCTCGGGCTCTACTCGGTTCCCGCCGTCATCGGCACTGGTGCCCGCATTGACGTGCTCACCGTGTGCATCGTCGACGGACTCGCCTTTTCGTACCCGCCGCGCTACGACGTTTCAATCGGGCTCAGCGTGTTCATGCTCGCGTTCGTCGCGATCATCTGGTGGATCCAGACGCGTGTCCTGCGGCGGGGCAGGCATGCGGCGGTCGGCGGCAAGGGGCGCAGGTCCACGCCCGTTCGTCTCGGGCGGTGGCGCCGCCCCGTGCAGGCCGGCGTGCTGATCTACGTCATTGTCACGACGCTCTTTCCCATGGTTGCGCTCGTACTCGTCGCGCTGAACGGCTACTGGACCTCGGACATCGATTGGGGTTCCCTGAGCTTCGACGCCGTCCGCTCGGCCGTGCTCGACGACATGCGTACGCGCACGGCGCTGCAGAACAGCCTCGTGCTCGGCGTCGTGGGTGCCACGATTGGCATCATCATCGCCGCGGTCATCTCGCTGTATGTCAGCCGTATAGGGCCCCGCCTCGGCCGAGTCGTCGACGGGGCGGTCAAGCTGCCGTCAACCCTCGCCAACGTCGTGATCGCCGTTGGGTTCGTACTCGTCTTCGCGGGCCCTCCTTTCAACATCGGCGGCACGATCATCATCCTGCTGCTCGCGTACATCGCCCTCTATCTCCCAAACGGCATCGTCGCCACGGACACGGCGGTCGCTCAAATCGGCAAGGAGTTGCCGGAGGCGTCGGCGGTAGCGGGCGCCAGCGAGCTCAAGACGTTCGTCAAAGTGTTCATCCCACTCATGTTGCCCGGCATCGTCGCCGGATGGGCGCTGCTGTTCGTCCGCATGGTCGGGGACCTCACCGCCTCGGCGATTCTCGCCGGCACCAGCAACCCGGTCGTCGGCCGGCAGATTCTCGAGACCTACCAGAACGGGTCGTTCGCCCTCCTCGCGGCCCTGGCCACCGTGCTCACCATCATTTCGGCCGTCGTTGTCGTCGGTTTCACCGTGCTTTCGCGCCTGCTCAGCAAGTGGGGAACGAAGCAACAGCCCGCAAGAAGGAACGCAGAGAAGTAGATGCCAACCATGACGATGTCACCACCAGTCACGCACGAGTCCTCGCAAGTCGACGAGCCCGTCGTCTCGGTGAGGAACCTCAGAAAAGTGTTTCGGCGCGCGGACGGCTCCAAAGTGCCGGCCATCGATGGAATCTCTGTCGATATCGCCCAAGGCGAGTTCCTCGTCCTCCTCGGCCCGAGCGGATGTGGAAAGACGACGCTGCTGCGCAGCATTGCCGGGCTCGAGCAGCCCGATGGCGGTGAGATCTCCATCCGCGAGCAGACCGTCTACTCGTCCGAGCAGCGGATCGACCTGCCACCGGAACGCCGGGGGCTCAGCATGATCTTTCAGTCGTACGCGCTGTGGCCGCACCTCAACGTGTACCAGAACGTGGTCTATCCATTGCAGAACGGTCGGCGGCCTCGGCTCCCCAAGAAGGAGATGTCGAAGCGCGTGCACGACGTGCTCGAGCTGCTCGGCATCGGCGCCCTCGCCAAGCAACACCCGAGCGCGATGAGCGGCGGTCAACAGCAGCGCGTCGCGCTGGCACGAGCCCTCGTCTCCCAGCAGGACGTCGTGCTGTTCGATGAGCCGCTCTCGAACGTCGACGCGAAAGTGCGCGAACAGTTGCGTCTTGAACTGCTCTCGATGCAGACGAAGATCGGGTTCAGCGCCATCTATGTGACGCACGATCAGACCGAGGCGATGGAGCTCGCGGATCGGGTCGCCGTGCTCCGCGATGGGCACGTGGAACAGATAGGCAGGCCTGACGAAATCTACGACCGGCCGAACACGCGGTATGTCGCGACGTTCATCGGGACGATGAATGAGATCACCGGTACCGTCGATCGGGTCTTCGATTCCGGGGCGCTTCGAGTGCAGACGTCCATCGGCCCGATGGTGTGCAACGCGCCGGATCACGCGTTCGCCACCGGCGACGACGTCGTGTTGTTGGGCCGGCCCGAGCGATTCCACCTCGCGCCTGAGGGCGCGCCGACCATGCACGAGAACGAGTGCACCGTTGTGGGCGTGACCAGTATGTATCTCGGGGCGCACTCCGAGCACGTGGTGCAGGTCGGCGAGCAGATGATTCGCGTGTGGTCTGCGGAGCAGACGTCGATCTCACGCGGCGAGCGATACTTCCTGCATATCGCGCCGGATGACCTTCGCGTCCTCCCGGTGTAGGCGGATGCGGACGCCGCCCGGTTCCGGAACAGAGCGCGGAACACCCGGGTCAGCATTAGATCGGTTCGGACGTCGGCTGGGGCTCTCGCATGAGGACGCGGATGGGGTACCGGGAGGCGCTGTCGTCACGCTTACGGTCACCGATGACCACCTCAATGGTGCAGGTATCGCGCATGGCGGACTGCTCTTTGCGGCCCTCGACGAGGCTGTCGCCGTCTTCGCGAATCACAGGCGCCCCGGCTCAGTCCTCACGACCGGAACGTTGCACTGCACGAAGCCTGTCTTCTCGGGCGACCGGCTCGAAGCGTCCGTGCGCGAGGTCAAGGGTGGTGGGCGTCTATCGCTCTACGAGGCGCGCCTGGAGCGTGATGGCGAACTCGTTGCTCTCTTACTGGCCGAGAACGTCACGATGTGATGTGTTTGTATTCAAATATGCAAAGTTCCCGGCTGAAAGGCCGAGAATATGCACGTTATGTATACAATGAGCAAACCTCCGGCCAACACGTAGTTGGCTGTGTCGCCGGAAGACGCTTGGATGGATGACTCATGGTCGTCTGTCCGCCTCGAGTAACGACAGGACCACCATGCAGCAGCACGACGTTCGCGTTCACCCCTCGGCCGACAACATCGCCCGCGACGACCAGTTGGCCTGGAAGATCGCGGCGGTCGCCACCGATTCCGTCGAGATCGAACCCGATGTTGCCGACATGGTCATCAACCGTGTCATCGACAACGCCGCCGTCGCGGCCGCGTCGCTGCACCGTGCGCCCATCGTGTCGGCACGCGGTCAAGCGCTCGCCCATGCCACGAGCGCGAACGGCGCCGGCGCGACCGTGTTCGGCGAGCCGATGTCGACGCGCACGAGCCCCGAGTGGGCGGCGTGGGCAAACGGGGTCGCCGTGCGCGAGCTCGACTTCCACGACACGTTCCTCGCTGCCGACTACTCCCACCCAGGCGACAACATTCCGCCGATCGTCGCGGTCGCCCAGCACCTCGCAGCCGGGCGCGGCCTGACGGGGCGCGACCTCGTGCGCGGCATCGCAACGGGTTACGAGATCCAGGTCGACCTCGTGAAGGCCATCTGCCTGCACGAGCACAAGATCGACCACGTCGCGCACCTCGGCCCGTCGGCCGCCGCCGGCATCGGTGCCATGCTCGGGCTCGATGCCGAGACGATCTTCCAGGCCGTCGGCCAAGCGCTGCACACGACGACCGCCACGCGCCAGTCGCGCAAGGGCGAGATCTCGACCTGGAAGGCCCACGCCCCCGCCTTCGCCGGCAAGATGGCCGTCGAGTCGGTCGATCGCGCCATGCGCGGGCAGACGAGCCCCGTCCCGATCTATGAGGGCGAAGACGGCGTGATCGCGTGGCTGCTCGACGGGCCGGATGCGCGTTATTCCGTTCCGCTTCCGGGTGTCGGCGAGGCGAAGCGCGCGATTCTCGACACCTACACCAAGGAGCACTCGGCCGAGT
>JBQDJW010000048.1:0-9910 GCA_052086425.1 Pseudoclavibacter sp.
CACCAGGACAGGCGGCATCAAGTTCGGAATGACATCCGACAAAATGATTCTGAATCCCGGGAGGCCAGCCGCTTTCGCCGACTCGACATATCCCATCTGCGAGATGCGCATCGCCTCGGCACGCACGATACGCGCGACCGCCGGCCACATCGTCACACTGAGGATGACGACGATGAGCCACATCCCTTCCCCGATCAGTGCCACCGCAACGAGCGCGAGCACGATCCCGGGGAGCACCTGGAAGAACTCCGCAATCTTCACGAGGCTGAGGTCCGCGACCCCCCGGTAATAGCCGGCAACTCCCCCGACCACGAGTCCGATGGTCATACACAGCAGCGCAACCGCGAAGCCGACCATCAAGGAGACTCTGCCTCCGTTCGCCACTCGGACGAGGAAATCACGTCCCAGTTGATCGGTCCCCATCAAATGGTCCGGATTCGGCGGCGACATCACTGGAAACACCGTCATGATCGGGCTCGGCCCGAAAATTGGCACGACCACCGCGAACACGACCATCAGTATCAGCAGGGGGACGAACACCAGCGTCGTCGGCTTGCGAAGAAATGTGGCCCACGCCATTCGTTGAGCGCTCGTCCCACGGGACGGACTACCTGTTCCGCCCCCAACGAGCCCACCGGGCGCGACCGATTTCTGCTCGATTGTCACGAGGAGGCCTCCTTCTTGTTTGATGCGAGGCTCTCGCGCACCCGCGGGTCGACCAGCCCGTAAACCATGTCCGTGAGGACGTTGACGACGAGGATCGTGAATGTGAGGACGACGACGATGCCCAGGACGAGTTGGTTGTTTCCGCGCTGAACCGACTCGACGAACATGAGTCCCATTCCTGGCCAGCCGAAGACCTGTTCGACGACGACAGACCCGGCCACCATGGAGCCGAGGCTGTAGCCCGCGATCGTGACCATGGGGAGTAGAGCGTTGGGAAGCGCGTGTCCCCAGAGGATCTTCTGTTCCGTCAGGCCCTTGGATCGCGCAGTATCGATGTAATCCTGCCCCAGCGACTCAATAACGGATGCGCGCATGATTCGGGTCTTGTAGGCGAGTTCGCTTGTCGCCATCGCGAGCACCGGCAGGACGAGGTATTGGATCTGGATTCCGGACTCGCCCCGTGGGCTCGTCCCCTGAATCGGCAACCATCCGAGTTCGATCGAGAAGACCAGCAGGAGGAGCATTCCCAGCCAGAAGTTGGGAACCGAGAACAGCGCGATCGCGGATCCGGAGATGAGGCTGTCCAGCCAACGCTTACGAGTGCGAGCCGCGATCGCGCCCAGGACCATGCCTCCGGCCGTCGAGATCAGGAACGCGGGAATCGCGAGCGCCAGGGTCGGCCCCATCCGCTCCAGAACCAGTGTCAAGACGGGTTGACCGGCGTGAAGGTAGGAGAAACCGAGGTTTCCCGTGAGCACGTTGCCCACGTAGATGAAGTATCGCTCCCACAGAGGCCGATCCAGCCCGTACGTCTCTCGCATCAACTCGACGAACTCGTCGGTGACGGGCGAGTCCCCCAGAATCGCATGGACGGGATCGCCCGGGGTGGCCTCGAGCAGCAGGAACAAGACGCTGATAACCACCAGGAACAGGATGAACGACGACAGCAGCAGCTTGCCGTAGTGGATCAATCGGTTCATCGGATCACGTCCCCGATGCCTGCGCAGGTGCCGACGTGGCGTGCGCCCATGGCGCGCCCCGCCAACGCCCGCACAGTGGGCGCCGCTGGCCCCGTTGCGATTCGTCGTGGTCGGGTCATGTGACTTCCTTGTCAGGTGAGGACAGCGGACCGCCATGCGGCCCGCACGTCCGAGCTAGCGATTGCATTCGTACCGTGATGGCGACGATGAACTGAATGAATGAGGACAGCAGCGATCTGCCGAATTGGATGAGTCTCGCCGCCGTCGACTCCACTCCGCGCCCCGAAGGGACATCCGACAACCTCCTTGTGTTCGGATTGTGTGCGCACCATTCAGGATACGGATACCAAACACCCTTGTCCAGCCTTGACACAAGAGCCCAACTCGGCGCTGCAGGCGCAATCAGCCCATCCTTCGCGTAAAAATGGGTTCACATCTTGGGCGGTACGGTTACTATATGAACGATTTTACCGTGCGCGATAGGCGCCCACACGACTCACGAACAGGACCACGATGACCGCTGCCCACCGCGGGACGCTCCGCTCCCCCGCCCGCATCCACTTCGGCTACGACGCCCGCGCTCGCCTGCCGGAGGTGCTCGCCGAGCTCGGATCACGCGTGTTCGCATTGGTCGACCCGTTCCTGCGCGACACGGAACTCGTGCAGGCGACCCTCGGTGCGATCGAGTCGTCCGGGCTCACGACAACCGTGTCGGTCGGGATCGAGCCCGAGTTGCCCGTCACCTCGCTCGACGAGCTGGTCGAGGAGGCACGCTCGTTCCAGCCCGATGTCGTGCTCGCCATCGGCGGCGGCAGCACGCTCGACGCGGCGAAGGTCGTCAGCCTCGCACTGACGCACCCCGGGCCGCTCAGCCGCTTCTACGGCGAGAACGAGGTGCCCGGCCCGGTTCTGCCAGTCGTCGCCGTGCCGACGACCGCGGGAACGGGGTCCGAGGCGACCCCGGTTGCAGTGGTCTCCGACCCCTTGTACGAGCTCAAGGTGGGAATATCGAGCCCGTATCTGCTGCCCGCCGCCGCAGTCGTCGACCCAGAGTTCACCCTGGCGGCGCCGGCGTCTGTCACCGCATACGCGGGCATCGACGCGCTCGTCCACGCGATCGAGTCCTACACGGCGGCAGCACTCCCGGTCGACGACGCGAGCCCGCTGCCGGTGTTCACGGGGCGCAACGAGCTGTCGGCCGCCCAGTCCCTGTCTGCCATGGAGAAGCTTTCGCGCTGGCTCCCGTTCGCGGTGTCGGAACCGCAGAATCGGCGCGCCCGCGAAGAGGTCGCGCTCGGGAGCCTGCTCGCGGGGATCTCCTTCGGATCGACGGGCACCCACCTCTCGCACGCGCTCCAATACTCGATCGGGGCGGCGACGAAGACACCGCACGGCCTCGGCACAGGCCTCCTGCTGCCGTACGTGGTCGACGCCTGCCGCCGCCTCGGCGATATCGAAGACCGCCTCGGCGCCGTTGGAGCCGCTCTCGGATCCACGGGCAAGACCAACACCGCCCGCGCGAATGACGCGGTGACCTCGCTCGTGCGCCTGAATCACACGATCGGCGTGCCCGGATCGCTCGCCGAGATCGGCCTCACAGCGCCGGACCTCCCCGGGCTCGCCGAGCTCGCGCTCTCATCGACGCGGCTGCTCGCCATCTCCCCGATACCCGCGACTCGAGAGTTGCTCGTCGAACTGCTCGAGGAGGCGCACGAGGGCAGGCTGTCGACGCGTCTCTGAGCATCCGGAGCCCGTTGCGTGCATGGATCGCGGGGCATTCGCGGGGCCGCGAACGCCCGCGAATCGTTTGTCGTTCACGGGGCGGCCGGCCGTTCGCGACGGCAGCGCGGCGCGGGCGGAGCTATTCGCGCAGCTCTGGCGGCAGCAGATCTGGCCGCACCCGGCGCGTCCGCTCGAGCTGCTGCTCGCGACGCCACTCGGCGACGCGTCCGTGGTGGCCGCTCAGCAGCACCTCTGGCACGTCGAGCCCCCGCCAGTTCGCCGGCTTCGTGTAACTCGGGTACTCGAGCAGCCCGTCCTCGTGCGACTCCTCGACGAGCGATTCGGGGTTGCCGACCACGCCCGGAATGAGCCTGCCGAACGCCTCGATCATCGCCATGACGGCGACCTCGCCGCCGTTGAGGACGTAGTCCCCCATCGAGACGAGTTCGACGCGGGCCCGCGTGGCTGTGTCGTCGAACACGCGCTGATCGATGCCCTCGTACCTGCCGCATCCGAAGATCAGCCGCGGCTCGAGCGCGTATCGCCTGGCCGTCGCCTGCGTGAAGACCTCGCCCGCGGGCGACGGGAACACGACGAGCGGCAGGTCAGCGGAGTCCGAGACGTTCGCCGCCTCGCCCGTGGCTGCGCCGAAGCCCTCCACCCCAGGGTCACTCGTCGCGCTCGGCTCCCCAGCCGCGGCGTCTGCGGCATCGCCGGATGCGCCACTCCCGTCTCCGAGAATTCGATCGAGGGTGATCCCCCACGGCTCGGGCTTCATGACCATGCCGGCGCCCCCGCCGTATGGCGTGTCGTCGACGGTCCGGTGCCGATCGGTCGTCGCGTCGCGCAGATCGTGCACGCGCACGTCGACGAGGCCCGACTGGCGCGCCTTGCCGAGCTGCGAGATGTCGAGCGCCTGGAAGAACTCGGGGAAGATCGTGACGATGTCGACGCGCATCAGGCGACCTCGGCCATGCGCGGCGGCGTCTTCGAGCCCGTCTGCGGGTCGTGAGTCGCCGGAGCCGGATGCGCCGAGCCCGGATGCGCCGCCGGGTCCGGATGCGCCGGGGTCAGCTTCGCGTTGGCCGGATGCGCTGGGGCCGGATGCTCCGCGCGTGGCGGCCCCGCGCATCCCGAACCCGACATGGACGAGCGCGCCGACGATCGGGCCGGCGCTGAGTGCGAGCACGGTCGCGACGACCGCGCCCTCCACAGCGACGAGCAGCACGACCGCGACGATCGAGGCGGCCCACCACCCCGCGACGTAGACGCCGTGGCGCTCGCGCGCGAGCACGGCCGAGCCGGTGATGAAGAGCGAGCCGGTGAATCCCGCGGCGAACGTGAGCGCGGCGAGCACCTGCCCGCCGACGCTGAATCCGTCGCCCATGAACGCGATGATGGGCGCCCCCATGAGCCAGGCGAGAAGCGCGCCGACGGCGGCGACCGCGAGCACGATGGCGCACGGGATCGCGACGACTCGTCGCCCGAGCGCGGCCCGGTCGACGAAATAGACGACGATCGCGTTCTGGAACGACGTGATCGGCATGAGGATCGGCGCCCGCGTGAGGGTGACCGCGAGCAGCAGGTTGCTCATGACGACGGGGTCGGTGTCGGGTCGCGCCGCCTTGATGAGCACGGGGAACCCGACGACGAGCATGGCGGCGGCGCTCGCGGCGAGCATCGACCCGAGCACCCGGCGGATGAACTCGCCCCGCGCGACGTCGGCGCGCAGGCCGACGAGACGCCGCACGCCCGGCAGCAGCCACATGACGGGCACCACGACGATGCCGGCGACGGTCGCATAGAGGAATCCGGCGAGCGGTGCGCCCGAGACGATCGCGATCGCCGCGACGACGATGCGCGCGAGCGCCTCGACGCACAGCATGGCTCCGTAGCGGCTCCAGAGGCCGGCTCCGCTCATGAGGCCGAACATCGACGCCTGAATCGCGACGAGCGCGAGCGCGATGCTCGCGAGGGCGACGCCGAGTGGCGCCATTGCGCCGAGCAGTGCGCCGGCCCAGAGCGGGCTCGACGCGGCGACGAGGCCGCCCGCGACGAATCCGATGCCGATCGCGACGGGCAGCGGCCGCGCGCGCTCACCCGGAGTCTGCGCGACGTCGTCGGCCCGGACACGGTCGGTCAGCAGGTCGTCCGCGGTGGGGTCGTCACCCGTTTCGGCGCGTCCCGTCGACACCCGGACGGCGCGCGTCGTCTCGTGCATGATGCCGAGCAGGATGCCGTGGACGGCGAAGAACAGCCCCCAGAAGACGTTGAAGATCTCGTAGCGGTGGTCGGCCCCGAATGTCGTTGTGGCCAGCAGGATGACGGCGTAGCCGCTGAGCCCGGCGAACACCGACGAGAACGCCACCCAGCGCACGCGCTAGTCCTCGGGTCTCGGCGGCGCCGATTCAGCGGATGCTTCGGATGCTCCGGGCGCTTCGGGGTCGCCTGGACCTTCGGGTTCGCCTGGGCCTTCGGATGCGTCGGGGCCTTCGGATGCGTCGGGTGCGAGCGTCGCGTCGGTGGCCGGCGTCGCCGCTGCCGCAGCGTCGTCTTCCGGGATCGGCTCGAAGAGGCCGGTCGGCGGCGTGACGGTGATGACGCCCGCGGACATGTCGACGGTCGGGACGATCGCCTTGACGAACGGCACGAAGACCTCGCCGTTCGGCGTGTCGACGACGATGAGGTCTTGCGCGGGCAGGTGGTCGACCCGCAGCACGGTGCCGAGGGAGTCGCCATCGCGATGCACTTGCAGCCCGACGAGCTGGTGGTCGTACCAGGTGTCGTCCTCGAGCTCTTCGGCATCGTCCTGGTCAACCCACAGGATCGCCTTGACGAGCGACTCGGCGGTCGTGCGGTCGCTCACGCCCTCGAAGAGGCCGACGGGGTGGCCGTTGTACCACCGGAGTTCGGACACCGTGAGGGTCTTGCCGTGCCACGGGCTCGTCGGCGGCACCTGCAGCGAGAACGTCGCGCCGGCAACGAAGCGTCGCTCGGGTTCGTCGGTGAACAGCTCGAGCTTGATCGCGCCCTTGAGGCCGTGTGCTTTCGTGAGACGGCCGACACGCAGTTGCGTGATGCCCTGGTTCTTCGCGGCCACCGTTAGTTGTCGATCACGTCGACGCGCACGCGGGCGCCGTCGGCGAGGGCGGTGACGATCGTGCGCAGCGCCTTCGCGGTGCGCCCGGCGCGTCCGATCACGCGGCCGAGGTCCTCGGGGTGCACGTGCACCTCGAGGACCTCACCGCGCGGCGTATCGGCGCGGTCCACGCGGACCTCGTCGGGGTGATCGACGATGCCCCTGACAAGGTGACCAAGCGCGGACGACAGCATGTTCTAGGCCTTCTCCTCTGCCGACGCGTCGGCGGCGGCTTCGTCGGCACCCTCGGCCTCGGCGGCGGGCGCCTCCTCAGCAGCGGCCGGCTCCGCGGCGACGGGTGCTGGCTCCGCGATGTCGGCCTTTGGCTTGAGGACGGGCTTCTTGTTCTCGTCGGCGACGAAGGCGGTCCGGCCCTCGGGTGCCTGAACCTGGTTCTCGGTCGAGCCCTCGCCCGTGAACGTGCCCCAGTCACCGGTGAGCTTGAGCAGCGCGACGACAGACTCGGACGGCTGTGCGCCGACACCGAGCCAGTACTGCGCGCGCTCCGAGTCGACCTCGATGAGCGACGGGTGCTCGGTGGGGTGGTACTTGCCGATCTCCTCGATGACGCGACCGTTGCGCTTGGTGCGCGAATCGGCGACGACGATGCGGTAGAACGGGGCCCGGACCTTGCCCAGGCGCTTCAGGCGAATTTTGACAGCCACGTGTACGTGTCTCCAGTTGGTGTGTGCAAGCGATGAACGACGACCTGGCGCGTGGGGTGTACCCGGTCAGAGCTCGATGGTGTCGCGCGTCGGATAGAGGGTCGAGGCGCAGACTCAGCCGATCATTTTGTCAGACTTCTCGCCCAGGCGCGAGCCGAGCGGGATTCGCCGCCGCGGCGCACCCCCGAATGGGAGCGTCGACGCGACGCCGACGCCGCGGGAACACCTCGCCAAGGTCTCCGCGCGGAGCCGCGACTCAGCGATCCGTGCCCTCGCGTGGAGCGTCGTCGCCGTCGAGCAGACCGTCGTCGTCGGCGCTCGGCGTGTGCCCGCCGGCGGCGCCTGCCGCACCCGCCGCACCGGGTGCCCCCGCAGCGCCGACCGCCGCAGTCGCATCCGCCGCCGCCTTCGCCGCGCCGCCACGCCTGCGCAGCAGGAGGAACAGCGCGATCCCTCCGAGCACGAGAAGCACGACCGCGCCGACGATGAACGGCGTCACGTCGAGCGGGCCGTCCGCGAGGGTGAGCGGTGCCTCGATCGACCGTGCTGCAGTTGCGTTGAACATGCGCCCTCCAGAGCTCACCGGGCCCGCCCGATTCCGTCCGATTCGACAGTGCGGTGCCCTGGCATCCATTGTGGCATCGACGCGGGCGACTCGCCGCGACATTCCCGGCCATCCGGGCGTGGCGATCCGGTTCGCCCGCCTACGCTGTGCGCATGGAATTCGCCGAGTCGAAGCGCTCGACGCTCGGGGTCGAGTGGGAGCTGTGCCTGGTCGACCCGATCACGCGCGCCCTCGTGCCAGCCGCGCCTGGCATCGTCGCGGCGGCGCACGACTCGCGAATCACGGGCGAGTTCATGCAGAACACCATCGAGCTCGTCACGGGCGTGCACCGCACCGTCGGCGGGGCGATGGGCGAGTTGATCGAGCTGCGCGACCTCGCGCTCGACCTCGCGTCGCAGGCGGGCGCCGACCTCATCGGCCCCGGCACGCATCCGTTCTCGAGTTGGCGCGACCAGGTCGTCAACCCCGGCGAGCGATACCGGCACGTCACCGATCGCTCGGGCGACTGGGGCAGGCAGCTCGCCATCTGGGGCGTGCACACGCACGTCGGCGTCGAGCACCGCGACAAGGTCGTGCCGATCATGCACGGCGTGCTCGCCCACTACCCGCTCATCCACGCGCTCTCCGGCTCGAGCCCGTACTGGCTCGGCGAGGACACGACGTTCTCGTCGCACCGCACGATGGTGTTCCAGCAGCTCCCGACGGGCGGGCTGCCACCCGAGCTCGAGTCGTGGGGCGACGTCGAGCGCGTCTTCCACGACTACCTGCACACGGGCATCGTGGACGTGCTCGGCGAGATCCGCTGGGATGTGCGGCCCGCCAGCCACTTCGGAACCGTCGAGATCCGCATCGCCGACGGGGCGACGCGCGCCGACGACCTCGCCGCGATCACGGCCCTGAGCCACGTGATCGTCGAGCACTCGTCGCGACTGGTCGACCGCGGCGCCGAAAGCGAGCGCCTGCCAGGCTGGTTCGTCCGCGAGAACAAATGGCGCGCATCCCGCTATGGCCTCGAGACGATCATCATCGAGAACGCCAGCGGCGACGAGCGGCTCGTCACCGAAGTGCTCGCCGACAAGCTCGACGAGTGGGCCGACATCGCGCGCGATCTCGGCTGCGAGCGCGAGTTCGCGTCGATCGAACAGCTCATGCAGCGCGGATCGAGCGCCGATCGGCAGCGCGAGGTGGCACGATCGAACGACGGCGACCTCGTCGCGGTCGTCGACGCCCTCGTCGACGAACTGCGGCTCCCGGTCGGGTAGCTGCGGCGCGGCGCTCGCGGTCGGCGACGCCCCCACCCCCTGCCGAACGGACTGAAGGAGCCAGCGTGCAGCACCCTCCGATCGTCCGCACCGAGGCCGGCCGCGTTCGCGGCGCCTGGTCGGGCGACTGCGCCGTCTTCCTCGGCGTGCCGTACGCGCAGCCGCCCGTCGGCGACCTGCGCTTCGCCGCCCCAGTCGAGCGCGAGCCCTGGGACGGGATTCGCGATGCGACGTCGCCCGGCGCCACCTCGCAGTTCGGCGCGACGGGCGTCACGCTCATCCCCGAGCCGTCGGTCGCGGGCGACGACGTGCTGAATGTCAACGTCTTCACGCCGGACCCCGGCTCGGGCGCCGCGCTGCCGGTGCTCGTCTACCTCCACGGCGGCGGGTACGTTTCGGGGTCGATCGCGTCGCCCTGGTACCGGGGCGAGTCGTTCGCGCGCGACGGTGTCGTCACCGTCGTGGTGGCCTACCGCGTCGGATTCGACGGGTTCGGCTGGGTCGCCGACGGCGCCTCGAACCGGGGCGTGCGCGACTGGATGCTCGCGCTCGAATGGGTGCAGCGCAACATCGCCGCGTTCGGCGGCGACCCCGATTGCGTCACCCTCGCCGGACAGTCCGCGGGAGGCGGCGCTGCGCTGACGCTGCTCGGCATCCCGCGGGCGCGAGGGCTGTTCCGGCAGGCGTGGTGCATGTCACCCACGGCGGTCACGGTCGACGCCGACAGGGCCCGGATGCTCGGGGCAGCGGTTGCGCGGGCGGCGGGAGTCAGCGAGCCGATTGCGGCGGCGCTCTCCTCGGTTCCGAGGGAGCGGCTGACCGCGTTGATCCCGGACCCGCTGCACGGCGGGCTCCGCGCCCTCCGCGCCGCCCTCGGCGGAGGCATCCCGAACATCGGCCCGACCGTCGAC
>JBQDJW010000049.1:0-8560 GCA_052086425.1 Pseudoclavibacter sp.
TGCTCGACGACGGGCGAGTGACGGAGAAGGGCGAACACGCCGAGCTCGTCGCGGCCGGCGGCGCCTACGCCAGGATGTGGGAGGCGTGGTCGCGGGGGAGCGCGCAGGGGCGGAACGACTAGGCCGACTGGAGAGGCCGAACGCCTGTCGTCCCGAATCCCTGTTGTGCAGCGCCGGGCGCGGGGAAGAGCGGCGCCGGGGCGGTGCCGCGAGCGTCAACGAACCCCGGCGACAACACTCCGCGACTGTTCTGCTTCCGCATCCGGGCCGAGGGACGTTCCGGTCCGGTCGCGGAGCGCGAGCGTCGTCCCGGCGCCGATGAGCAGCATGATGGACAAATAGATCACGACCGCCACGCTGGATCCCGTGAGCTGCGAGAGCCAGGTCGCGATCAGCGGTGAGAAGGCCCCGCCGAGGACTGCGCCGAGTGCATATGAGATCGAGACTCCGGAGAACCGCACGGAGGCCGGGAATGCCTCTGCATATAGGGCGGGCTGTGCGCAGGTCGCGAAGCCGAGACCGAGAGTGAGGACAAGGAGCGACAGCGCGAGGAGCGCGGGTTCTCCCGTGTCGATGAGCGGGAACATGGCGAGGACGCCGACGAGCGTGATGCCCCAACCGATGAGATACGTGCGCTTGCGATTGATCCGGTCGGAGATGACGGCCCCGAGCAGCGTGAACAGCAGCCACGAAAGGCCGGACGCCGACACGATCCACAGGACGACGCTGAGATCCATTCCGGGACCAGGTGTCTGCGTCGCATAGTTTTGGACGTATCCCGTCGTCATATACCCGACCGCGCTCGCGCCGGCCATCAGAAGCGCGCTCATGAGGACGCGAAGCGGGAATCTGCGGAAAAGCTCGAGAATTGGCGAACCGGTCTTTCGTTTGCCCGACCTTTTCGCCAATTCGGCGAAGACCGGGGATTCCGAGACGCTGCGCCGAATGAAGAATCCGACTGCGACGAGCAGAATGCTGACGATGAATGGCACACGCCAGCCCCATTCGATGAATGCGTCGCCCGGGGCGATGAGGCGCATGAGTGCCAGTGCTCCGTTCGCCAGTAGGAGCCCGAGCGGGACGCCGATCTGAGGGGCCGCGCCGAACCAGCCGCGCCGCGACGATGGCGAGTGCTCGACGGCCAAGAGGGCTGCGCCGCCCCATTCGCCACCGGCGGAGAGCCCCTGCAGGATGCGAAGGAGGATCAGGAGGATCGGCGCCGCGATGCCCAACTGCTCGTACGTGGGCAGGAGACCGATGAGTGTCGTCGCCGCGCCCATCAATACGAGGGTCAGTGTCAGAACGATCTTCCTCCCGAACCGGTCGCCGAGGTGTCCGGCGAGGAACGCGCCGAGGGGTCGGAATAAGAAGCTCAGTCCGAAGGTCGCGAAGGTGATCAGCGTGCCGAAGCGCTCGCCGGCGGGGGCGAAGAAGAGCTCTGTGAAGACGATCGCGCCCGCGGTCGAGTAAATGAAGAAGTCATACCATTCGAATGTCGTCCCGATGACGGCGGCAAAATAAACTCGCCGGGATTCCCTTTTCGAATCCCGTGGTGTTTTCGCGGTGTCGAGTGCCTTATTGATGGCTGCCAATTCATTGACTCCCTCGTCATGTCGCTGCGGCGGCGAAGCATATTCGCGAAAGCCGGATGCGGCGATACCCGAGCCGGATTCTCCCGCTGGTGGCTCACTGTATGTTCGTCGCACGAGCGCGGCAAACAAGAGAAAATGGAGACCTTGTGCGGCTCAAGTGCTGATGGCGATGGCGAGGATGCCCCGGAGTCCGGCGCTGCGTTCAGGCGTGTTCGGTACTGACGCGTGGCTGCATGTCGAAGTGGTGACGAGCGACGTCGATGAACGCGAGGGCCCGCGGCGAGTGAGCGATCGTGCTCGACCACGCCAGCACGACCGTGCTCTCGGTGACGGGCGGAACGAGCTCTCGCTCGACGATGACGTGGCCCTCGTGGGAAACCTGGTTGACCGGGCGGTGCACCAACATTGCGAAACCCTCGCCCCTCGCGACGAGCGAACGCGTCAGCTCGACGGTGTGGGTGCGGTAGCGGATGTTCGGGGTGATGCCGTGTGCGGTGAAGATCGACAGCGCGTTCTTGCCGCTCGGCGGAGCGTCGAAGAGCACCATCGGCGGGCCGTCGAGGTCGGACATCGACAGGGTCTCGCGCTCCGAGAGTGGGTCGTCGGAGCTCAGCAGCACGTAGGGGCGAGCGGAGAACAGGGGGACGGAATCGACCCAGGACGGGATGTCGTGGTCGTAGGCGATGGCGAGATCGAGCTCGCCGATGGCAAGCGCGTCGTTGAGTTCGGTCTGCGTGGCCTCGATGATGCGAACCGTGATGTTGGGATACCGCTTGCGCAGCTCGGCGAGTAACGGCGGAAGTACGGTCGATGAAAGCGTCAGAAACGAGCCGATCGCCAGGGGGCCGACGAGGTCGCCGTCATGGCTCCGCGCTGCGTAGTCGATCTCGGCCGCGCTCGCGAGGAGCAGCTTTGCTTGAGAGTGGACCTGCGTTCCCATCGGAGTCAGCGTCATGCCTTGGCCCTTCCGCCGAACGCACAACTCGGCCCCGAGCGTACGTTCGAGGTCGGAGATGGAGGCGGAGATGGCCGATTGCGACAAATGCAATTGCTCGGCCGCGCGCGTCAGCGTGCCCTGCTCTGCCGCGGCGACGAAGTGCGCGAGTTGCCTCAGTGTGAAGTTTGCGTAGTACGACGGCTCCATGCTGGCAACCTGCTTTCGACTCAACGTGCCTTGGGCGCGCGCGGTGCGAATCGGTCTCCGCACCCTTGCTGAGCCCTGCGGGCATATTACTCAAAGTACGAAGAGCATCCATATTTGTGCGATTTTCATGACGTTCGTCGCGACTTACGCTGGCGGCATCGACCCCGATGAAGAGGAGATGGCATGGTTGCGAACCTTGAAGAGGCAATCGCGCGAGCGGGGGGAGTCGTCCCGCTGCTCTGGAACTCGCACGCAAGGACTGCGCTCGCCGCCCGCGTCCCGGCCGAGTACACGAATTGGCGGAGCGAACAGTTGGCATGGCGGAACACCGCGGTGCTCTACACGCAGTCCCACCACATGACCGACCTGTTCATTCGGGGACGAGACGCACTGAGGTTGATTTCGGACCTCGGCGTCAACTCAGTCGCCAACTTTCCCGTGGACATGGCGAAGCAGTTCGTGGCGGTCACCGCGGACGGTGCCGTGGTCGGCGATAACATCCTGTTTCATCTGGCCGACGACGAGTATCAGATGGTCGGAACGAACCCGGCGGCGAGCTGGGTGCAGTACCACGCGGAGACCGGAGGGTACGACGTCGACGTCGTCCGCGACGACGACTCGACGTTCCGACCCGGAAATCCCGTCGTGTATCGATTCCAGGTGCAGGGACCTCGCGCGCTCGACGTGATCGAGCGGGCGACCGGCGCCGCGTCACCGAAGCTGCGGTTCTTCGAGATGACCCACTTCACGATCGCGGGTAAGGGCGTCCGCGCCCTGCGTCACGGAATGGCGGGGACACCCGGGTTCGAGTTATGGGGTCCGTGGGAGGACGAGGCTGCCGTGCACGAGGCCCTCGTCGAGGCGGGCGCCGAATTCGGTCTTGTCCGGGTCGGGAATGCCGCCTATCACACGACTGCCCTCGAGTCCGGATGGTGGTCGAGGCCGCTGCCCGGCTTCTATACCGGCGACGAGCACGCCGGCTTCCGCCGCTGGCTGGGTGCGGACTCGTATGAGGCGACGGCACCGCTCGGCGGCAGCCTCTTGTCCGACGACATCAGGGACTACTACCTGACGCCGTACGACCTCGGGTACGGGCGCATCGTGAAATTCGACCACGACTTCGTGGGACGCGAGGCGCTGGAGGGGATGGTGAGCGATGGCAGGGATCGGAGCCGGTCGAAAGTCACGCTCGTCTGGAACGGTGACGACGTCGAGAAAGCGATCGGCGGCATGCTCCGCCAAGGTCCGAGCGCGAAGTACATGCAGCTGCCGCTCAGCCGCTACGCCGATTTCCAGTACGACCGCGTGCAACGTGGCGGCGACGACATCGGATGCTCCGGCATCGTTGGGTATTCCGCGAACTTCCGCTCGATGCTCTCGCTCGCAATCGTCGATTCGGCGGCGGCGGTGCCTGGGACTGAGGTCACCGTGGTGTGGGGCGAGGCGCCGAACTCCGCGAAATTGCAGATTGAGCCGCATGCGCAGGTCACCCTCCGTGCCACTGTCCAGCCTGCACCGCTCGACGACTACTCGCGAACGACATACCGGCAGGACTAGCCTCGGCGGGATTGCCGACCGCGACTCGAGACTGCTGCTACGGCCTCCGCCGTCGCATGATCCGGCCGCCGAACCAGCCGCGACCACCCCGCTTCGCCGCACGGATGGCGCGCCGGAGCATCCGCTCGTCGACCCGCCACGTGAACTGCTGCCGGCCGTTGATGAGCACGACGGGGATGTACTCGCCGTACTTCTCGGTCACGGCCGGGTCATCGAGGATGTCGTGCTCGGCGACCGTCGCGCCCTCGTCGGCTGCGACCGCCTCGACGACGGGACGCGCCACGTCGCAGAGGTGGCAGCCGGGCTTGCCGTAGAAATCGACGACGACCCCGAGATCGGGCGCGCGCGGGCCGATGGGTTCCCGCTCCGTGCCCGCGGGCACCGACCTCGCGGGATCCGACTTCGAGGACCTCGACCCCTCGTGCCGCGCACCATCGTGCCCCGATTCCTCGGAATCCGATTCCTCGGAGTCCGATGGATCGGAGTCCAGTCCCGCGCGTCCTGCGCCCATCGGCCGCGCACCCGACCCGGCCGGGTCTGCGAGACGCGCCGCAGTTTCCGGGTCTGGGCTCTCGCGCCCGTCGGTTTCGGCCCGCTCGCCGTGCGTGCTGAAGTCGAAACGCGAGCGCGTCTCGTCGTCAGGGTTCCACGGGTGCGGACCCCGGGTCATGGCATGCGCTCCATGTCCGCAGGCAACTGGTCGCGGCGATGCGCAGCCGAGCGCCAGCGCAGGAGCGCGATGCCGGCGATTGCGGCCACAACCGAGCCGAGGATCACGCCGAGGTGGGCGACGTCGACGTGCTCGGCGTCCCCGCCGAACGCGAGCCCGCCGATCAGGAGCGAGACCGTGAATCCGATGCCGGCGAGGGCGCCGAGGGCCGGCACGTCGGCGAGTTTCAAGGTCTCGTCGAGTTTGAACCCTGGCACTCGGCGCAGCGTGACGACGACGAGGAACACGCCGAGCGGTTTGCCGAACACGAGGCCGCAGAACACGGCGATGAACACGGGGTCTGAGATCGACTCGGCGAACGATCCGCCGGCGGCGAGGGGAACGCCCGCAGAGAAGAACGCGAAGATCGGGAGCGCGACGCCCTGGGAGACGGCGTTCCAGTCGTGCTCCATGTCTTCCGCCATCGAGACGGTGTCGCCCTTGAAGGGTTTCGCCGGAATGCACAGGCCGAGCAGCACGCCCGCGATCGTGGCGTGCACCCCCGATTCGTACATCGCGCTCCATGCGACGAGCGCGAGCGGAATCGTGATCCACCACTGGTTCATGCCTCGGTGCACGAGCACCCAGAAAGCCGCGATCGCGACGAGACTGACGATCAACCAAATGATGCTGACGCCGGCCGTGTAGAAGACCGCGATGATGATGATCGCGAGCAGGTCGTCGATGACGGCGAGCGTCAACAAGAAGATGCGGAACGACGATGGCAGGCCCTTGCCGAACACGGCGAGCAGGGCCAATGCGAACGCGATGTCGGTCGCGACCGGGATGGCCCAGCCCTGCAGCGCCTCGACGCCGAAGGCCGAGATGATGACCACGTAGATGATCGCGGGAGCAGCCATGCCGCCGACCGCGGCCGCGATCGGCAGGGTCGCCTTGCTCGGGTCGCGCAGCGAGCCGGTCACGAACTCGCGCTTGAGCTCGATGCCCACGACGAAGAAGAAGATGGCGAGCACGCCATCGGCGGCCCAGTGTTCGATCGACATGTCGATGCCGACGCTCGCGCCCTCCCCCGCGAGGAAATTGAAGCCGAGGTGCAGCTCCTTCAACCACGTGTAGAACGGGGCCAGCGGGGAGTTCGCGAGTGCGAAGGCCACGACCGCAGCGATGAGGAGGAGCGCGCCCCCGACTTTGCGAGAGTTGAGGCGCTCCTTGAGGGAGAACGTGTCGTCTGGGTGATACTTCGCGGCCATGCAGTTGCCTTTCGAATGGCGGGCGTTTCGGGTTGCCTCGAGCAACGCTGACCAGACTTCCCAGCACGCCAGCGGCAAGCGTACTCCACGGGCGCACGTGCGCCGGAATCCGGCGGTCACATTGCTTCTCCGGATGCTTGAGATCGCCGTCCCCGCATGGAAACGTGAGCGCGTGACCGACAGTACCGATGCGATTTCTTCACACCCGACCGACTCGACCAACGCGGCAGGTGGGTCGGTTGTGCCAGCGCAGCCAGCGCCTCCGCACGACCAGGCACCCCCGCAGGAGCACTGGCCCGGCGTTATCCCATACGTCGAGGCCTATTCGGGCGCGCGTCGGCTTCTCACGCTTGACGGGATCTCGAGTGGGAATGCCGTTCTGCCGCCGGTCGTGAGTATCGACGGGCGGCAGTACTTCACGTTCTGGGGCCGGGTGACCTTCGAGATTCCTGCCGAGCGGGGCGTGCATCTCAGCGTGCACCTCGAGGGCGACTCCATCCGCGGCGCCAGGAGCGCGCTGATCCCGCCGGGAGGTCACGTGCACTACGTGTACCAGGAGCGTCTGTTCGGGGCCGACCTCACCTTCGTGGCGCCGCCAGTGGGCTGAGTCCGTCGAGACGCGAATCGAAAAGGCGCCCAGTGCATCCGATGAACGGATGCACTGGGCGCCTTTCGTGGGCCGCTACTTCTTGTTGCGGCGCTGGTGGCGAGTCTTGCGAAGCAGCTTGCGGTGCTTCTTCTTCGCCATGCGCTTACGGCGCTTCTTGACTACTGAACCCATGGGTTCTCCTCTGGTTGATCGTGCGTGCGGCTCCGACTGTGCGGGTGCACATCAGATGGGCAATATGCGCATCGGAGCCGGAAAATCGCTCGCACTACTTTACACGTCGCGGGTGTGGGTGATCGCTGGCCGACATGTGAGCGACGAGGAGCGAACGAGGCGGGAAACGCGGGGTGACGGGGTTCCGCACCAATTCGCTCTCGTGTCGACTACGGCGCCGGCTCATGCGATCTCTCGTCGACGCGGTACCAAATCGGCACAGTCCAAGGTCGACGCAGACTTGCACCTATGCGGTGTGCTGGTCAGCGTCCTCGCCGCTGTCGTGGCGGAGTGCCTCGGCGACTGCCGACTCGGGAACGCGGAACGAGCGGCCGAAGCGGACCGCCGGCAGCTCGCCCGAGTGCACGAGGCGGTAGACAGTCATCTTGGAGACGCGCATGAGTTCAGCGACCTCGGCGACGGTCAGAAACCGCACGTCGGAGAGCTCGTTGTCCATTTGGTCCCCCGTCTCGATGGTGCTGGCCAGGCGGTGCTCGCGTGCTTTGAATAGCGGCGCTGCTCACCAGCGCCCCTGCACGCTCGTGATCCGCCCGTGACGGATGTGATGCGTTACGCCTGGTGATAACAATAGGCCCCACGTGGCTGCTGAGACAAGCCGTGTCTTGCAGGCGCCGGTGTCAGCGGTGGTGTAGAGCAACCACGGGTGCCGTGAACGTTTTCGACGCTGGCGTTATTCCCGCCCGCGAGTAGCATGGCTGCCGTCCGCGGCCGCGGTACGTCCACAGACCCAGCAAGGCAGGAATGCGTTCATCCGACCGGCGCCGAGGTTCCAAGTCGATGCGACGGCCCGGCCGCCGCTCCTCGACCGGGTTCGCGCGGATTCGCGACTGGATTGACGACATCGCGCACAGCTCGCCGTCGCGCTTCGCGGTCGTCATCTTCACGGGCATCATCTTCCTCTGGACATTCCTGCTCTCATTGCCGATTTCGTCGGCGAGCGGCCAGGTCACGCCGTTCTACGAGGCGTTATTCACGGCCGTTTCGACGATTTGCGTCTCCGGCCTCGTCGTCGTCGATATGGGGTCGCACTGGTCTGTGTTCGGCAACGTCCTGATCTTTCTCGGGATGCAGGTCGGTGCCGTCGGCGTGCTGACGCTCGCGAGCGTCATGGGCCTCGTCGTGACGAGGCGGCTCGGACTGCGGCAACGGCTCATGGTCGCGTCCGACCAGAATCCGCTGCGCACGCACGCGGGCGCCGTCAGCGAATCGCAGGCGGTGCGGCTCGGCGAGATCGGCGGGGTGATCGCGACGGTCGCGATCTCGCTCGTCGTGATCGAATTCGCAATCGCCCTGCTGATCCTGCCGGTCTTCCTGACGGCCGGCGATGACGTGTTCTACGCGATCTACGAGAGCTTCTACTACG
The DNA here is from genome assembly GCA_052086425.1 of Pseudoclavibacter sp. Lineage (GTDB taxonomy): Bacteria > Actinomycetota > Actinomycetes > Actinomycetales > Microbacteriaceae > Pseudoclavibacter. Next base: position 8,418 of record JBQDJW010000049.1, read on the forward strand.
CGACGAGCGCGTTCACGAACACGGGATTCACGCCGAACTCCGACGGACTCGCACCGTGGAGCGACAACGTTTGGCTGCTCACGTGCCTCGGGGTCGCAGTGTTCCTCGGCAGCCTCGGATTTCCGGTCATCTTCGCGCTGGCG
>JBQDJW010000049.1:8570-9816 GCA_052086425.1 Pseudoclavibacter sp.
TGGGTCAAGTCGCGGCAGCGTTTCGCCGTGCACGTCAAGCTCACCGTCATCACGACGGTGGGTCTGTTCTTGTTCGGGTGGCTCTTGCTCACGCTGCTCGAATACGACAATCCGGCCACGCTCGGCGAGCACGACGCGGGCATGACGATCGTGCACGGTGGGTTCCTCTCGATGATGACGAGGTCAGGTGGGCTTTCGACGCTCGATATCGGCTCGCTCGAACCCGCGACGATGCTGGTCGCCGACATGCTCATGTTCGTCGGTGGAGGGTCGGCCTCGACCGCGGGCGGGATCAAGGTCACGACGCTCGCCGTGCTCTTCCTCGCGGCCGTCGCCGAGGCGCGCGGCTCCACCGATATCCAGGTTTTCCGCCGCCGCATCCCGAACGATGTGCTGCGCCTCGCGGTCAGCGTGACGCTGTGGGGTGCGACGATCGTCGCGGTCTCGTCGATTCTGCTCATGCGACTCTCCGGCGCGTCGTTTCAGGATGCGCTGTTTGAATCGATCAGCGCGTTCGCGACGTGCGGCCTCAGTACGGGGTTGAGCGAAAGCCTGCCCGAGGGTGGAACGTACGTGCTCTCGGCCACGATGTGGCTCGGTCGCGTCGGGACCGTCACGATGGCGGCGGCGCTCGCGTCGAGTCAACGCAAGCAGCTCTACAAGATGCCTGAGGAAAGGATCATCGTTGGGTCGTCATATCTCCCGCCATGCGCCCGTGCTGGTGATCGGTCTCGGGCGGTTCGGCGCGGCAACTGCCGGCCAGCTGCAACGCCAGGGCCGCGAGGTGCTCGCGGTCGACAGCGACCCCGATCTGGTCCAGAAGTGGGCTGAGCGGGTCACGCACAGCGTGCAGATCAACGCGGCCAACGTCGAAGCTCTCAAGCAGATCGGCGCCGACGAGTACCAGGTGGCCGTCGTCGCGGTCGGGACGTCGATCGAGGCGAGCGTGCTCGTCACCTCGAACCTCGTCGAGCTCGGCGTCCCGCAGATCTGGGCGAAGGCCATGTCGTCGACCCACGGCAAGATCCTCACCCGAATCGGCGCGCACCACGTCATCTATCCCGAGGCCGAGGCCGGCGAGCGCATCGCCCATCTGTTGAGCGGGACGATGCTCGACTTCATCCAGTTCGACGACGACTTCGTGCTCGCGAAGCTCTACCCGCCGAAGATCATCCGCGGCCTGCCCCTGTCGGAGTCGCTCGTGCGGTCGAAGTACCACGTGACGGTCGTCGGCGTGAAGTCGCCC
>JBQDJW010000050.1:0-9807 GCA_052086425.1 Pseudoclavibacter sp.
GGTGAGGTTCGACACCATCTCGCCGAGCGACGCGTTCTTGCCGCCGACCTGCGCCTCGATCTGGGCGATCGCGCGCGCCGCGGCGTCGGCGCCCGTGAAGCCGTCTGGGTCGCGGAACGGGTAGCTCGTCTGGATGCGGTAGACCTCGGGGGCGAATGGGCCGAAGCCGTCCTTGTACGGCATGTTCTTGGCCGTCATCGCCATGGTGAGGTTCGTGCGGCCGTGGAACGCGTGGTCGAACACGACGACCGCGTCGCGCCCCGTGAAGTTGCGGGCGACCTTGATGGCGTTCTCGACGGCCTCTGCGCCCGAATTGAAGAACAGCGCCTTCTTGTCGTGGTCGCCCGGAGCGATCGACGCGAGCTTCTCGGCCAGCGCGATGTAGCCCTCGTACGGGGTCACGTTGATGCTCGTGTGCGTGAAGTGCGACGCGGCCTCCTGCACCGCCGCGACCACCTTCGGGTGCGAGGCGCCGACGGTCGTCACGCCGATGCCGGTCGCGAAGTCGAGGAACTGATTGCCGTCGACGTCGCGGATGATGCCGCCGTCCGCGTCCGCCGCGTAGAACGGCGACGACGACGAAACGCCGTTCGGCAGGGCGGTCGCGCGGCGAGCGGCGAGCTCCTGCGAACGCGGGCCGGGGATCGCGCCGTCGACGATGCGGCGCTGCTCGAGGCGGTACTGGCTCATATGCCCACCCTTCTGGGTCGGCCCGTTCGGTCGCGCATCGAGGCTTCGTGGCGAAGCTGCGTCGCGTCGCCGCACCGGGCTCATGCGGTCGTTGTGAAGTGCGTCAACCGTACCCCGGCGCCCAGCGATGGGGCATGGATGCTCGCACGGCCTGGGTGCGCGCCGCTTGTGCACGCGCACAGAGGGCCGCGATACGCTCGACGGGTGCACGCCACGATCACCTCCCTCCTCGAACAGTCCAACCTCGGCCTGAGACTCATCTCGGGCTCCGGCGCCGCGATGCGACGCCAGATCGAGTGGGCGACGGCGACCGAGGTGCTCGACCCGCGGCCGTTCTTGACCGGCGAGCAACTCGTGCTGACGACCGGCCTGCGCGCACGAAGCGTCAAGGCCCAGCGCGCGTTCATCGCGTCGATCGTCGAGGCCGGGTCGGTCGGGCTCGCGTTCGGCACGGGCTTCACGCACGACGCGGTGCCGAGCGCGATCGTCGCCGCCGCTCGGGCGGCAGACCTTCCCGTGGTCGAGGTTCCGTACGCGACGAGCTTCGAGGCGGTCACGCGATATGTCTCGGATGCTCGGGCCAGCGAGCGGTTCGCGCACCTCGAGACTCGCCAGCGGCAGCAGCAACAGCTCTTCGCGTCGATGATGAGCGACGACGGCCAGCACGGCCTCGAGGGCTTGACGACTCAGTTGGCGAAGTTCATGGGCGCGCACGTCGCGGTGTCGCGCCACGGCGAGGTGCTCGCCGGGTCGCTCGACGTCGACGACGACTCGGTCGAGGGGTGGGACGTGCTGCCGATCGCTGCAACGTTGACGACTCAAGCGACGCTGCACGTGTCGCAGCCGCGGCGCAACGATGATCTGCTCACCGTCGCCCGATCGCTCGTCGGTCTGTCGCTCTCGCAGCAGGCGCGGCGCATCCACCACTCGCGCACGATCGCAGGCCAGGTCGTCGACGACCTCACGCAGGGGCGGCTCGAATCGGAGGAGGCGGCGATCCGCCTCGGCTCGATCGGGCACCCGGAGGGCGGGCGCACGCGCGTGCTCGCCGTCGAAGGCGTCGGCGCGCGGGCGCGCGAGGTGCTCGACCTGCCGCTGCCGCCGCGCCTCGACCACGTGGTGGGCGCGATCGTCGACGGCAGGCTCATCGTGCTGCTGCCGGCGCGCGAGTCGCCGCGGGAGTCGGCCGAGGTGATCCTCGCCGTCGCGCGCTCCGCGGGCCTCGCCGTGCGGGTCGGAATCGGCGATGCGTACCCCGGCGCGCGCAACCTGCGCTGGAGCTACTTCGAGGCGCTCGACTCGATCGCGGGCCTCGCCGACGGCGTCGACATCGGCGAGCGGTCGCGCCTATCGATGTCGGCCCTGATCCTGGCGAGCCGCGACGCGCCGGTGCACGAGCTCGCAGAGGAGGTGCTCTCGCCGCTCGACACGAGCGACCGCGGAACGGGCACGGCGCTCGTCGCGACGCTCGACGCCTACCTGCGGCACTCCGGTGCGGTCGGCGACGTCGCGACCGAGCTCGGCACCCACCGCAACACGGTGCGGTACCGGGTCGAGCAGATCACGTCGCTCACCGGCTACGACCCGCGCGTCACGGCCGATGCCGTGCAGCTGTGGCTCGCGCTCGCCGCGCGCCGGATCGGGGCGTGAGCCACTGGGCCGTTGAGCCCGTCGAAACCACCCTTCGACACGCTCAGGGACCCTGGGCGAGTCAGGAACCCGAGGCGCCCAAGGAGCGCTAGACCTTCGCCGGCGCCGGCACGAGCTCGCGCAGCCACCCGCGCTCGTCGGGCTCGAGGCCGTTCTGGATTCCGGTGAGCTTCGCCCGCAGACGCATGCTCAGCGACTCCTCGGTCACGGCGGGGTTCTCGAGCGTGAACGTCGGCGACTTGAGCGCGCCGATCGGCGTGACCACGGCGGCGGTGCCGCACGCGAACGCCTCGACGATCTCGCCGGACGCAGCGCCCTCGCGCCACTCCTCGAGCGAGATGCGGCGCTGCTCGACCGGGTGCCCGGCGGCCTCCGCGAGTTCGAGCAGGCTGCCCCGCGTCACGCCGGCCAGGATCGAATCGCTCTCGGGCGTCACGACTCGGCCGTCGTTGTACACGAGCACGATGTTCATGCCGCCGAGCTCTTCGAGATACTTCTGCTCTTGCGCGTCGAGGAACAGCACCTGCTCGCACCCGTTCGCGTACGCCTCCTGCGTCGGCAGCAGCGACGCGGCGTAGTTGCCGCCGCACTTCGCCGCACCGGTGCCGCCGGCGCCGGCGCGTGAGAACTCCTCGCTGAGCCAGATGTCGACCGGTCGCGTCGGGTCGGAGAAGTACGAGCCGACCGGGCTCGCGATCACCATGTAGCGCACCGATTGCGCTGGGCGCACACCGAGGAAGTTCTCGAACGCCATCATGAACGGCCGCAGGTAGAGCACCTTGCCCTCGCCCGCAGCCGGGACCCACGCCTCGTCGATCTCGACGAGCCGCTCGATCGACTGGATGAACAGGTCGTCCGGCAGTTCGGGCAGCGCGAGGCGGCGCGACGACGCCTGCATGCGGCGCGCGTTCTGCTCGGGCCGGAACGTGTGCACGGACCCGTCCTGGTGCCGGTAGGCCTTGAGTCCCTCGAAGATCTCCTGCGCGTAGTGCAGCACGGCGCTCGCCGGGTCGATCGTGAGCGGCCCGTACGGCTCGACGCGCGCGTCGTGCCATCCCTCGTCGACCGACCAGTCGATCGTGACCATGTGGTCGGTGAAGTGCTGCCCGAACTTCGGCGCCGCGAGAACCTCGCGGCGAGCGTCGTCGGTCGCAGCGTTGGGGTTGCGGGTGGTGGTGAACGTGAGTTCGCTCATGGTCGATTTCCTTGAAATTTCTCGGATGCTGTGGGGCCGCAGGTGCGAATCCCATGACGCCCCGGTGTGGGGTTCGTCTCCCAGCGGGTCTCCGCCGTCGCTCCCCCGCCCCGTTGCCGGTGCGCTAGGCGCCCAGCCTGGCGAGGATCGCGTCGCCGACCCCACTCGTCGAGCGAGTGGTGTCGCCGCGTTCGGCGAGGTCGTCGTGCACCGCGGTGCGGACGCGCTCGGCGGCGTCGACGTGGCCGAACTGCTCGAGCAGGATGGCCACCGAGAGTATCGCCGCCGTTGGGTCGGCCTTGCCCTGGCCCGCGATGCCGGGCGCCGAGCCGTGGACCGGTTCGAACATGCTGGGGAACCCACCCGCCGGATTGATGTTGCCGGAGGCGGCCAGCCCGATGCCGCCGGCGATTGCCGCGGCGAGATCGGTAATGATGTCGCCGAACAGATTATCAGTCACGATCACGTCGAAGCGCCCTGGATCGGTGACCATGAAGATCGTCGCGGCGTCGACGTGCAGGTACTCGACCGCAACATCCGGGTACTCGGTCGCGACGCGATCGAAGACCCGCTGCCACATGAGGCCGGCGAACACGAGCACGTTCTTCTTGTGCACGAGCGTGAGCTTCTTGCGGGGCCGACGCGTGGCCTGCTCGAAGGCGAAGCGAACGACGCGCTCGACGCCGAACTCGGTGTTGACAGACACCTCGGTCGCGATGGCGTGCGGCGTGCCGTCGCGCAGAACGCCGCCGTTGCCGACGTACGGGCCCTCGGTGCCCTCGCGCACGACCACGAAGTCGACGTCGCCCGGGTTCGCGAGCGGGCTCGCCACGCCTGGCATGATCGACGCGGGGCGCAGGTTGACGTAGTGGTCGAAGGCGAAGCGGAGCTTCAGCAGCAGCCCGCGCTCGATGATGCCGCCGGCGAGCCGCGCGTCGGCGGGGTCGCCACCGACCGCGCCGAGCAAGATCGCGTCGTGCTGCTTCAGCGACTCGAGCGACTCGTCGCTCAGCACCTCGCCCGTCTCGAGGAAGTGTCCGGCGCCGAAGGGATACTCGGTCTTCGAGAAGTCGACGCCGCTCGGCAGGACCGCCTCGAGCACGCGAACGGCCTGGCCGATGACCTCCGGCCCGATCCCGTCTCCGGCGATGATGGCGAGATTCAGGCGTTCGGTCACAGGTGGTCCCCTTCGATTGACGGTCGAAACAGTCTACGCTCGCGCGAGAGGCGCATCCGCCGCCCTCGCGCCCCACGGAAGCGGCGCTATTCGAGCCGCGCAAGGCCGTGGATGATCGACTCGAGCCCGACCTCGAAGACCTCGCGCATCGACAGGGTGAACAGCTCGTGCCCGATTCGCGCCGCGGTCGGATGCATCGCGGGGTCGATCGCCGCGAGGCCGGACACGAACGCCCCCGTCCGATCGGGGCGCGAAGACGCGCGACGAAGATCGGCGTTGTCTTCGATGGCGATGCGCGAGAAGGTCCAGCTCATGACGAGGGTGGCGCCGCGCGCGATGTGCGGGTCGTCGAACCCGCCATCGTCGAGCGCCGAGACGAGGGTGTCGAGGATGCGATACGCCTGCGGTCCGGCCGGCCCGTTGTCGATGAGCCAGGCCGCGGCTCCCGGATAGTTCCGCAGGCGCGCTCGCTGTGCGTTCGCCCAGGCACGCACCTTGACATCCCAGGCCGCGTCCGGCGGACAGGGCAGTTCGAATCCGGCACCGATGCGGTCGATGACGAGACGAACGAGCTCTTCGCGCCCGCCGATGTGCCGGTAGAGCGCCATCGGGGTCACGCCGAGTCGTCCGCCGACGGCGCGCATCGTCACCTTCTGCAGTCCGTCGGAGGCGGTAATCGCGAGTGCGGCGCCGACGACGACGTCTCGATTGAGCGACTGCACCATTCCCACCCCCGGATGCTATCGACCACCGCAAATGAGAATGGTTGTCATCTGAGTATACTCAGTAAACATCGTCTCATCCGGAGGCGATTCGAACGCGGAAAGCACGGAACACATGGCATCGAAGACCCTCGGACGGCGCCTCGCGTGGGCCACGACGGCGTTGTTGACGGCGACGCTCGCCCTCAGCGCCTGCGCAGCCCCCGGCGCAGCGACCGGCGAAGACGGCGGGGAGAACGCCGGCGGCAGTGCGCTGCGCGCGGCGTTCGCGGGAGGCGCCACCGAAACGCTGAACTACTACCAGGGCCCGACATCCCTCGACTTCGTGCGCGCCCGGCTCGTGCACGCTCCCCTCTGCGAACTCGACCCCGATGCCGACGACACCTTCGACTACGGCGTCGTCGAAGACATCGAGATCGCGGACGATTTCACCGAGTACACGCTGCACGTGCGCGAGGGCGTCGAGTTCACGGATGGATCGCCGCTCACCGCGGCCGACGTGCTGTATTCGCTGCGAGCCCCCGTGCTGCTCGAGGGATTGCCGTTCGTGCTGCACGTGTCGCGCAACTTCGACCTCGACGCGGCGACGATGCCCGACGAACACACGGTCGTCCTCCCGACGGTGTCGCCGATCGCGGACGGTCGCATGCTGCTGTGCCAGAGCATGCTCGCCGTGCAGGACGGGACGACGGAGTTCACGACGGAGACGCCGTCGTCCGGTCCGTTCACCATCGCCTCGTTCGAGCCCGGCCAGTCGACCCTGCTCGAACGGAACGATGGCTACTACGGCGATGCACCGGCCCTCGACGCGATCGAGCTCGTCTCGATCGCCGACGGTGCTGCCCGCGTGAACGCCCTGCAGCAGGGCCAGGTCGACTACATCAATGGCATCACGCCTGCCCAGGCGCAGACGATCGGCGACGACCTGCACGTCGACATGAGCGCCCCGCCCTACGTCTCGAACATGCCGTTCACGATGAACGTCGAGTCCGAGCCGTTCGACGACCCGCGCGTGCGCGAAGCGTTCAAGCTCGCGATCGACCGGCAGCGCATCCTCGACAACGTGTACTTCGGGCTCGCCTACCTCGGCAACGACATTCCGGCGCTCGGGTACCCCAACTACGACGATGCGCTGCCGCAGCGCGAGCACGATCCGGAGCGGGCGCAGCAGCTCCTCGACGAGGCGGGCGTCGCGGGCATGACCGTCGAACTGACGGCCGGGCCTGAGCTCGCCGGCATGGTCGAGACCGCCACGCTCATCGTGGAAGACCTGCAGGCGATCGGCGTCGACGCGACCGTGAGCGAGCTGCCTCCGGGGCAGCTGTTCGCCGACTACCCTGCGTGGCTCGAACTGCCGTTCAAGTCCGGATACAACCCGCCCGTCTCGTTCGAGACGAACCACACGCCCGGCACGTTCCCCGAGGTCGACGCGCTCGTCGCCACGGCTCGCTCGGCGCCGACGGAAGCGGAGCGCCGAACTGCCTCGCACGAGGCGCAGGAACTGCTGTGGGCGGAGGGCAACCAGCTCGTCCCCGTCTTCGTGCCGAGCATCGGCGCGACGCGCGCCGGCGTGGAGGGGCTCGTCGAGAGCCAGTTCCCCGACCTCGCCGCCGCGTCGCTCACGAGCGCGTAACGCGGAGCGCGGAACGCAGTGCTGAGGGAGGGGAGCGTGTCGACGATGCGCTGGGCCGCGGCGAGGGTCGCGGCCGCCATCGCGACCCTCGCGGTGCTGTCGTTCGCGGTCTTCTGGGCGACGGAGGTGCTCCCGGGAGACGCGGTAGGGGTGGTCTCGGGGGCGAACGCGACCGATGCGGAGCGCGAGGCCGTGCGCATCGCCCTCGGTCTCGATCGTCCGCCCCTCGAACGGTTCGGCGCCTGGCTCGCAGGGCTCCTGCACGGCGACTTCGGCACGTCGCTCGTGTCTGGCCGCGACGTCGGCGACGTTCTCGCAAGCCGCCTGTCAGCCTCGCTCGCCGTCATGGTCCCCGCCGCCGTCGGCATCCTGCTCCTCGCGGGGGCGCTCGGAACGGCGGCGGGGCTGCACCCGGGCGGGCGCCTCGACCGCGCGCTCAGCGCGGTCTCGCTCGGCCTCACGTCGGTCCCGGACTTCCTCGTCGCCACGGGGCTGATGCTCGTGCTTGCGGTGTGGGTACCGCTGCTGCCCGCCGTCGCGATCGTGCCCTCTGGCGATGCGCTGTGGCAGCATCCGGAACTCGTCGCCTTGCCGGCGATCGCGTTGGCGCTCGGCGGCTTCGGGCCGACGATGCGGATGCTCCGGGCATCGGTCGCGCAGACCGTCGCCACCCCCTACGCCGAGTTCGCCCGCCTCAATGGCGTCACCGGCCTCGCATACGCCCGTACGGTCGCGGTGAACGCGGCCGGGCCGGCCGTTCACGCATTCGCCGTCATGGTCGCTGGCCTTCTCGGCGGCGGCATCGTCGTCGAGACGCTGTTCAACGTGCCAGGGCTCGGCGCAGAACTCACGAGCGCGGTCGCGCTGCGCGACGTGCCGCTCGTGCAGGGGCTCAGCGTCGTGCTGAGCGCCGCCGTGCTCGTCATCCTGCTCGCCGGCGACCTGGTCTCGCGGCTGCTTCGCACCCGCACGACCCGGGCCGAGACGGCATGAGCAGAACGATCGACGGACAGGGCGCCCGGACGCGGCTCGCGAGCAAGCCGATCGATGCGGGGCCCGTGCGGACCGGTCGGCCTGACGACACGGGGGCGGCGGCCGCCGCGCGGCGCGCAGGTCGGGATCTGCCGCGGTTCGCACGCTCGCGAGGCGGATTCTCGGCGATCGCGTCGCGCGTGCTCACCGCCCTCCCGGCCGCGCTCGTCGTGCTCGTGGCCGTCGTCGGGCCGTCGCTCATCCCCCTCGTGACATCCGGCAGCGCGACGTCGCCTGTTGGCGGGTCGTTCGCGCCGCCGTCACCCGGGCTTCCCCTCGGCACCGACATGCTCGGGCGCGATGCCCTCGCGCGCGTGCTCGCGGGCGGGCAGGCGCTCATCGCGCAGGCCGTCTCCGCGACGCTCCTCGGCAGCGCGGTCGGTCTCGTCACCGGCGTCTGGGCCGGGTCGACGCACCGACGACGCACCGAGGCCGTCGTGCTGCGCATCATCGACGCGATCGCGGCGATCCCCGCGCTCCTCCTCCTGCTCCTCCTTGCCGCCGGCTCGCCGGGAGACGACGCCGTCGTCGCCATCGCGATCGCCGCCGTCAGCGTGCCGTTCTCGGTGCGCGTCGTGCGCGAACGCACGCGAATGCTCGCGTCGAGCGACGCGGCGCTCGAGGCCGTCGCCCGCGGCGACGGGCGGTGGATGCGCGTTCGCGACGACCTGCTGCCCGGCCTGATTCGCGTAGCGCTCGCCGAGGCCGGAATCCGCTTCGTCGCGGCGGCGCAACTCGCCGCTACGGCCGGCTTCCTCGGGCTCGGCGGGGGAGCGCCCGCCGCGGGCTGGGGCCGCATGGTGCGCGAGAACACGGCGGGGCTCGCGCTGAATCCGCTGCCGGTGCTCGTGCCGGCGCTGCTGCTCATGCTGCTGGCGATCGGTGTCACGGCACTGCTCGACCGTGTCGTCGAGCGCGGCGATGCGCGGGTGCTGGCCCCCCGGATGCGCGTCCCCGGGCGGGATCGCGGGCGCGCCGGCGTCCGTCCGCGCGGCGGCGGCGGCGATGCAGCCGAGCCTTCCGCGGCGCGGGTCGTCGACGGCGCCTCCGTCTCCTCGCTCACCGTCGCCGACACCTCGGGCGTCCTCGTCCTCGACGGTCTCGACCTCGACCTGCCTGCCGGCGAGGTCACCGGCCTCGTCGGCGAATCCGGCGCAGGTAAGACCACGCTCGCGCTCGCCCTGCTCGGACACCTCGGCGGAGGGCTGCGACTCGCCGGCGGCTCCGTGCGTGTCAACGGCCACGATCCATTCACGACGACCGGCCGCCGAGCCGTGCGCGGGCGAGCTGCGGCCTACCTGCCGCAGGACCCGTCGAGCGCGCTCGATCCGTCGCGGACCGTCGTCGCCCAGCTTCGGACGGCCGCGCGCATCGCGCATCCGAGGGCCTCGCCCGGCCGCCGCGCCGCCCTGGTCAACCGCGCGGTGCACGACGCCGCGTTCGAGCCCGACCTGCTCGGGCGCCGCCCGCTGCACCTGTCCGGCGGCCAGGCACAGCGAGCGCTGCTCGCCTGGGCATACGTCGCGCGACCGCGCCTTCTGATTCTCGACGAGCCGACGAGCGGGCTCGACCCCGAAACCGCCGGGCGCGTGAGCGCTCGGTTCGCCGCGCTTCCGTGGCGCCCCGCGGTGCTGCTCATCAGCCACGACCGCGAGCTCGTCGACCGTATCTGCACCACGACCGTCATCATCGGCGAGGGTCGAGCGTC
>JBQDJW010000051.1:0-9790 GCA_052086425.1 Pseudoclavibacter sp.
GCAACGACGAGCTGCTGTCGGTCACGCCCGTGCAGCCGAGCGGCATGGGCCTGCCCATGAGCCAGTTCGACAAGGACGACATCGACGACCTCGGCCTGCTCAAGCTCGACGTGCTCGGCGTGCGCATGCAGTCGTCGCTCGCCTTCGCGACCGACGAGATCGAGCGCATCCACGGCCCGAAGGCGGCGATCGCCGGCGGATTGCCCGTCGATTCGACGTACGTGACCCCGGCCGGACAGGTCGTCCTCGACGACGTGCCGCACGACGACGAGCCCACGTTCGAGCACATCCGCACGACGAACACGCTCGGCATGTTCCAGATCGAGTCGCCCGGCCAGCGCGAACTCATCGGCAAGATGCAGCCAGACGAATACGAAGACCTCATCGCCGACATCTCGCTGTTCCGCCCCGGCCCCATGAAGGGCAACATGGTCGGGCCGTTCCTCGACGTGAAGCACGGCTTCGCCTCGCCGCAGTACCTGCATCCTTCGTTCGCGCCGTTCCTGCGCGAGACCTACGGGGTCGTGATCTATCACGAGCACGTGCTGCGCATTCTGCACCTCTGCATGGGGATCGACCTCGCCGAGGCCGACGAGTTGCGCCGGCTCATGGAGAAGCGCGGCGAGAGCATTGAGGCCAGGTTCCGGCAGCAGACGGCCGCCAACACCGACGAGCGCGGGCGCCGCCGCTACAGCGACGCCGACATCGACCGCATCTGGCGAGTGCTCGAGGGGTTCGGTTCGTTCGGGTTCTGCAAGGCGCACGGCGCCGCGTTCGCGCTGCCCACGTGGCAGAGCGCCTGGCTCAAGACCCACTACCCGGCCGAGTTCTTCGCGGGCCTGCTCACGCACGACCCCGGCATGTACCCGAAGCGTCTGCTCGTCGGCGACGCGCGGCGCATGGGCATTCCGATCCTGCCGCTCGACGTCAACCGCTCAGGCCTCGACTACCGGGTCGAGCGGGTGCGCGATACCCCACCGGGCCGCGCGACGCGACCGGGCGACCTCGGCGTGCGGCTCGCGCTCACCGAAGTGCAGGGCGCGACGGGCGCCGAGCTCGACCGCATCATGGCCGAGCGGCCATTCATGTCGCTCGGCGACGTCGCCGAGCGCGCTCGCCCTTCGCGCCGCCTCTTCGAGCGGCTCGCGCTCGTCGGCGCCCTCGATGCGGTCGCCGGCGTCGAACCCGAGCCGCTCGGCACCGAGAACGAGCATGACAACGCCGCGCGGGCCGTCGCGGCCGCAATGCGCGGTGCCAGCGGAGCGGCGCCCCCCACGAGGGCCGACGTCGTCGCGCGCGTGCGCGAGCTCTCGGCTGGCAAGCGCGCGCCCGCACCGCGACCCGACGAGGCGCAGCTGCCCATGCTGTTCGACGTGCACGGCACGATCGAGCCGAAACTCCCGGCGCCCGCCTCGCGCGAGCGCGTCGTCGACGAGCTCGACATTCTCGGCATCGACCTCTCAGAGCACGTCATCGACAGCTACCGCCCCATGCTCGACGAGCTCGGCGTCACGCGCGCCGGCGACCTGCTCGGGCTGCGCGGCGGCAGCGAGGTGCTTGTCGCGGGCATCCGCGTCGCGACGCAGACCCCGCCGATGCGTACAGGCAAGCGCGTCGTGTTCATCAGCGTCGACGACGGCACCGGATGCGCCGACGCCACCTTCTTCGACGAGGCGCAGCACAACTCCGGCCCCCTGCTGTTCGGCACGAAGCTGCTCATCATCCGCGGGACGACCCGCCGCACGGGTGAACGGGGCATTTCGATCCAGGCCGAGCAGGCCTGGGACGTGAAGCAGCTCTGGGCCGAGTGGAGCGCGACGGGGCGCGTGTCGACCGAGGCGGTCGCCGCGGCGGTGTGAGCGCGGCTGGACGCCCCGAGGCGGCGGCCTGGCGACTTCGCGCCGGTACCGTGAGCAGCAGCGCACAGCGCACAGCGCACCGCACACCGCGCACCGCACACCGCGCACCGCACACCGCGCACCGCACACCGCACACCGCACACCGCACACCGCACACCGCACACCCGGCTACCGCTCCCCGATCCAATCCCCGGCGTCGTCCCAGAGGCCGGAACTACCGCGACGGTGGCTGCCAACCAGATGCGTGTCGACGACGCCGATCGCCTCCATGAGCGCGAACATCGTGGTCGGCCCGACGAAGCGGAACCCGCGCCGCTTGAGCGCCTTCGCCAACGCGATCGACTCGGCAGACGTGCTCGGCACCTGGTCGAAAGCGACCGGCATCGGCGTGCGTTCCGGTCGGTGCCGCCACACGATGCCCTCGAGGCCCTTCTCATCGGGGTCGTCGCGCAGCGCGACCGTCGCGCGGGCATTCTCGATCGTCGCCTCGATCTTCGCGCGATTCCGGATGATGGCCGCGTCACCGAGCAAGCGAGCGACGTCGTCATCGTCGAACCGGGCCACGGCATCCGGTGCGAAGCCCGCGAACGCCTCGCGAAACGCCGGTCGCTTGCGCAGCACGGTCGCCCACGAGAGGCCGGACTGGAACGATTCGAGCGCGAGCCGCTCGAACACACCGCGCTCGTCGTGCACCGGCATGCCCCACTCGGTGTCGTAGTACTCGCGCAACAGCGGGTCGCGCGAGGCCCACGCCGGACGCGCACGCCCGTCGTCGCCCACGACGAGCCCCGCATCGGCCGCCAGACCAGCAGCCTCGGCCTCGGAATCCGACGCCAAGGTCTCCTCCGCGTCGCCCTTCTCCGCTTCAACCGGTTCGCCCATGACGTGCCCTCCGAGTCGGTGTCGGCCGGCCGAGTTCGGCCGTCGGGATCAGCGTGCCAGCGACGAAGCCCGAGCGCGACCGCGCGTCGGCGACCTGGGGACAGCGTGCCATCCACAGGCCGGCGACGACCAACGGGACCGGTCGCGGAGCATCACCGCCCCAAGCGCATCACCGCCCCGCACCGCGTGCCCGAGCGAGTCGCGCACCGGCACGAGCCGACGCGCGGAACACGACTACTCGTCGACGCGGGTGACTTCGCGCAGCTCACCGGTCTCGACGTCGACGACGAAGCCGCGCACCTCGCCGGTATGCGGCACGAAGGGGCTCTGCGTGATGCGGCGGATCGACTCGCGCACACTCATGTCGACGTCGCGGAACGACTCTGCCTTCCAGTGCGCGCGGGCGCCGGTCTCTCGCAGCAGCAGCTCGTCGAACTCGTCCTCGGAGAACGTGTTGAGTCCACAGTTCGTGTGGTGGATCAGCACGATCGCGCGCGTGCCGAGCATGCGCTGCGAGATCGTGAGCGAGCGGATCATGTCGTCCGTGATGACGCCGCCGGCGTTCCTGATGATGTGGGCCTCGCCGAGATCGAGCCCGAGCATCGCGAAGACGTCGAGGCGCGAGTCCATGCAGGCGACGACCGCGATCTCCTTCGACGGGCGAAGCGGGTAATCGCCCCGGTAGGTCTTCGCGTACTCGCGATTGTGCTCGACGAGTTCATCGATCGTGCTTCTCACGGGGTCTCCTTCCTATCGCGCCAGCTGAAAGCTGAGCGCGTCGAGATCGCTACCCGACGGGTAGGCGCCATTGAACGTGGTCGACCCGGCATCCGTGAGCGTCGGGGTCACGCCGATCCATTCGAGCACACTGTCGCGCTCGAGCGGACCACCGACGTCGAGCGTCGCCAGCTCGACGGCGAGGCCGTCTCCGCCGCGCACGAACAACGACGCCCCGTGCGGGCCGAAAGCAATCTCCGGATCGGCGATCGTCAGGTCGAGCATGCCGCCGTGCGCGGTGAAGCGAACCGAGCCAGCGAACTTCGCCGCCCCGCGCGGCGCATCCCCGTCGAACTGCACCCCGTCGGTGGCGCGCGCGAATACGAACTCGCCGTCGTCGTCGCGGGCACCGCCCAACACCTCGATGGCGCCGCCGCTAGAGCGGATGTAACCGACGAACGACGCTTTGACCGCCCATCGCAACTCGCCGCGCGACTCGCCCCGTGCATCCGGCGCACGTCGCGCACCCTGCGCACCCGACGCGCCCGACGCGCCCGGCGCGCCCGACGCATCCTGACTCGACTGACCCTCAGACATTCCCGTCATGCCGACAACGGTACTCACCCGGCCGGCGACGCCCGTGCCGCGCGCACCCGACACGCCCGGGTGCGCTGGGGGTGTGGGCGACAGCACGCAGCACGCAGCACGCAGCAGCGGCACGCAGCAACGCCGCCGGATGCGCGTCACGGGTGGAGGAGCAACGTCACGATGACGATCGCGGGCACGCTGACCACCGTCGTGACGAGGACGGTCTCGCGCGCGAGGCGCTCACCCGTCTCGTACTGGCTCGCGTACGTGAACACGTTCTGCGCGGTCGGCAGGGCGGCCGTCACGACGACCGCGAGCAACTGCGTTCCCTCGAGGCCGAACGCGTACTCGGCCACGAGCCACGCCGCCGCCGGGTGCACGACCATCTTGATCGCGGTCGCCGTGAGCACCTTGCCGCGGCCGGGGCCGCGCAGCGGCGCCGCGTTGTCGAGCAGCGAGATGCCGAAGGCCAACAGCACGGCCGGAACGGTCATGTTGCCGATGAGCGAGAGCGGCTCGAACACGAACTCCGGCACGGGGAGCCCGAGGGCGGCGACGAGCACGCCGAGCAGCGCGGCGATCACGATGGGATTGCGGAATGGACGCAGTGCCACGCGCCACCACTCGAGCGAGGCGCCGCGGGAGCGGCTCGCGGCGACGTCGAGCACGGTCGCGAAGATCGGCGCCATGAGCAGCAGCTGCGCGAGCATGACGGGCACGACGAGCGTCGCGTCGCCGAGCACGTACACGGCGATCGGTATCCCGAGGTTGCCGGCGTTGACGTAGCTCGACGACATCGCGCCGACGGCGCCGTCGCCGACGCCCCACGAGAAGATCCACGCGATGAGGGCGGCGATGATGGCCATCGAGAACATCACGATCGCCGAAACGATGAACTGCGCCGACAGCAGCGTCGCGAGGTCGGCGTCGACGAGCACCGTGAACAGCAGCGACGGAGTCGCCACCCAGAAGGCGAGCTTGGTGAGCACGCCCCTCGCGTGCGGTCCGAGCCACCCGGTACTGCCGAGCAGCACGCCGACGCCGATGATGACGCCGATGACCGTGAAGCCCTGAATCACCCCGAGCATCCGGCAATGCTATCGACGCGACGGGGCTCCGGAATCCGCCTCCGGCAGCGACGGACGCTCGCCCGGGTACGCGCGAGGGCGGGGGATGAACAGTGCGAGGGCGGCGCACGCGATCGACGCGGCGAGGCCAAGTGCGAGGGCGAACTGGAAGCCGGTGGCGGTCGGCTCCGGCCGGCCGCCGACGTCGACGGAGTTCGCCGCGAGCACCGCGGCGACGGCTGCCGACGCCGTCGAGGTTCCGAGGGCGCGCATGAGGGTGTTGAGCCCGTTCGCGGCGCCGGTCTCAGAGACCGGAACAGCCTGCATGATGAGCGTCGGCAGCGCCGCGAACCCGACGCCGATCCCGAATCCGAGCACGCAGTTCACGATGAGCAGCGACCACGCGCCGATATCGACGACGAAGGCTACGAGGTAGGCGACGACGAGAATCACACCAGCGGCGACGACGAGCGGCTTCGCGCCCCACCGCCGCTCGAGGCGGCCGGCCACCGGCGAAGCGATCAACATGACGAGACCGGCCGGCATGAGAACCAGGCTCGCCGACAGGAGCGAGAGCCCGAGCCCGCCGGTTTCGACCGGCGCCTCGAGCAGCTGTGGAAAGGCGATGTTCGAGGCGAAGAAGGCGAAGCCCATGGCGATCGCTGCGAGGTTCGTCATGAGCACGGTGCCCCGAAAGCTGACGCGCAGGTCGACGAGCGGCTCGGGCGTGCGCAACTCGTACCAGCCCCAGGCGACGAGCACGATGGCACCCGCCGCGAGCAGGGCGATCGTCGTCGGCGACCACCACCCCCAGGTCGACCCGCGAGCGAGGACGATGAGCACGCAGCTCAGCCCGATCGCGAGCCCGGCGATGCCGGGAACGTCGAGGCGTCCGCCGGTGCGCAGCGTGCTCTGTGGCACGATCCAGGCCATGAGCGCGAGCGCGACGCCGCCGAGGAACGCCGCGACCCAGAACAGCACGTGCCAGTCGAAGTTCACGGTCACGATCGCGCTCACTGGCAGTCCGAGGGCGCCGCCGACCCCGAGGGTCGCGCTCACGATCGCGACAGCGGTGCCGAGCCGGTCGGTGCGCAGCACGTCACGCAAAATCGAGATGCCGAGCGGGATGACGCCCATCCCGACCCCCTGCAGGCCACGGCCGATGATGACGGGGACGAGCGTCGGAACCAGGGCCGAGACGAGCGAACCGGCGACGAGTCCCGCCATGAGCACGAGCGCGACGCGGCGCTTCCCGTACATGTCGCCGAGCTTGCCCGAGATCGGCGTGCAGATGGCTGAGACGAGCAACGTGATCGTGATCACCCAGGCCGTGTCGTCGCGCGAGGCGCCGAGCAGCACGGGCAGATCGTTCTGGAGCGGCATCAGGATCGTCTGCATGAACGACGCGCAGAGGCCTGCGAATGCGAGTACGGCGATCACCGCCGCCGGCCTCGCCGGTCGAAGTCGCCGAGCGGGCGCGGTGACCGCATGCTCGACATCGACTTTCTTCACGTCGCCGCGCCCCTTCACCACGAACAATGCCCAATTTGTGAGATTGCGTCTCAGAACCGTGACACGTTATCAGGATTGCGGCGGCGGGGCCCCGCGTCACGAGGATGCACCGCCGTCATCACTACAGTGACTCCTCGTGCCCGCAGACATTCGAGAACGCGCCCGCGACGCGGTTCGCAACGAACTCTCCCTCACACTGTGCGACATCTTTGCCGCGCACGGATTCCACGAGGTCACCGTCGAAGAGGCGGCGAGAAGGGCCGGTATTTCGCGGGCCACGTTCTTCCGATACTTCACGTCAAAGGAGGACGCCGTCATCGCGGCGTCGATCGCCACCATTCCGCCGGTCGAATCGGCGATCGCCGTGACCGAGCCGCGAACTGACGAAACTCCGTGGCGTTATACCCTCCGCATCATTCGCCGCCTGGTGTCGAGCCTCGACGACGCACCGCCAGTGACGCGCCGTCGTGTCGAACTCGTGAATACGACACCGGCACTGCACGCGACGATCACCAGCCGGCGCGCCGCGCAAGAGACGGAATTGGCCGAAGCACTCGCGCGTCGACTTGGCGAGGAAGTCCCCGTCGAACCCGTCGCGGCGGCGGGCATCGCGCTCATGCACCTAACGTGGAATCGTTGGGGTTCGCGAGGCGGCTCATCTCCCTCTGACCTGCTCGACGAGATCGAATCCGAACTGCGCGAGTGCGGCGCCCTCTAACGACAACCACGCGAAGATTGTGCAGTGCGCCTTGCACGACCACCAATGCTCGACGGCCAATGCGAGGCCGTCATTTCACGGCGAGCATTGTGCGACGGGGTCGCGAGGCGGTATTGCGCGGCCAATCCGCTTTACGGGGTACGGATGCGGCCCGTCGCCGGGATGCAGAGCCAGTCATGTTTCGGGCACGGGAGCTTCGGACGCGCTCCGCGAAACGAATTTCACGATCGAAGGCCGCGACATGCGCCCCTCGACTTGCAATTCACGGGACTTGTGCGCGTATTATGAGTCGACCAGTTCCAGATTCAAAGGAATAACGTGGCACGCAAGATTGTCTATCAGCTCGTCGACGACCTCGACGGCACGCTCCTCGCAGAGGGCGAGGGCGAAACCCTGCAATTCTCCATCGACGGAAATAACCTCGAGATCGATCTTTCGAACGATCACGCCAAGCTCTTCCGGGCGGCGACGCAGAAGTATGTGAACGCAGCTCGAGTCGTCGGAAAATCGTCCGGCCGCCGCACTGCCGGGCGCTCAGCCGCTTCGGCCGGCCCGAAGCGCGACCTCGGCGCGATCCGCGCGTGGGCGAGCGAGAACGGCTACACGGTTTCGAGCCGCGGCCGCATTCCCAACGCCGTCATCGAGGCCTACGAGGCCGCGACCGGCAAGTAAGACGACCCCCGGCGCTTCACGCGAGTGGAGCATCCGGAACGAACCGGCGCGCGGTGCGCACTCCTCGGGTGCACCACGCGCCGGTTCGTTGTGTGCTCGGCGTCCGGCGCGAAGCCCTGCGATCAGGCACGCTCGTGCACTGGCGTCCACCCGAGACGCGGCCCGACCTCGGTTGCGAGGTCGTGAAGCAACTGCTCGATATCGCCGGGTTCGAGCGAGAACGGCAATTCGATGAAGAACTCGTCGATCTCGCGGAACGCGACATCGTCGTACAGCTCGGCGGCGATTTCCTTCGCCGTCCCGAGTCGGTCGCGTTTGACAAGCACGCTGCGGCCGCCAGGGAACACCTGTGGCTCCGTCGTTCGCGGCGTGCGCTCGCTCACGTACTTCGCGTATCGGTCGCGCTGAGCCGGCGTCGCCGAATCGATCGGCAGCACGACGTGGCCGAGCGCGACTCTGCCCGATCGCCCATCCGGGAGCGCATTCCGATAGGCATGAATCTGTGCGCGCTGTGCCTCGGCGAAGTCGGTCAGCCCCTCCGCCATCGTGATATTGCTCTGCAGCAGTCCGAGACCGCTCGCCCCTGCCCTTGCCGCGGACTTCGCCGAAGCGCTTCCGTACAGCACGCGGTCGGAAAGGCCCCAGCTATTGGGCTCGATTCGCTCGGAGAATTCCTCCACGACACCCTCCCGACCGGAGACTTCCGTCACAGCATCGCCACGGAGGAGCGAGACGAACTTCTCGACGCGTTCGTACGAGAAGTCCTGCTTGTCGGCGAGCTCGCCGTAGAGCGCCTCTTTCACGCGCTCGTAATGCATGGGCGTTCCGACCGAAAGGCCGATATTCAACCGTCCGCCGGTCAACAGATCGACCGTCGCAAGATCCTCGGCGAGCCTGAGCGGATTCTCCCAGCCAAGAGGAATCACCGCGGTGCCGAGTTCGAGCCTGGTCGTCCGCTGGCTCACGGCAGAAAGGAATGCGGTCGGCGAAGAGACGCCGTACTGCAGGTGACGCGTGCGGATCCACCCGCCATCGAACCCGAGCTTCTCGCCGAGTTCGAACAGGCGCAGGCCGTGCTCGATCCCCGGTGCCGGATCTTTTCGATCGAACGGGACGATCGTGAGGAACGACATCTTCGCGAGCGGGGAACTTTTTTCAGGAATGGACGGTCCTTTCGACCCCCCAATACTTTCATGATCATGCATCTCTCGGCCACGAGCATCCGCCGCGATCACGGGCCAGTGCTCGCGGCGCGCGCCGAGGGCGACGACGACGCTGGGCGCCGCTCCGATCGGAGCGGCGCCCAGCGCGAAAGGGGAAGGATGCCCGAGCGACTACTCGGCGATGTGCGAGTAGAGGAACCAGCGGTCCTTGTCGAGCTGCTGCGCGACAGCGATCGCGATGTCCTGGCTCACCTGGTCGGTCTCCTCAAGGGCGTCGACTGCGCGGTAGACCGTTGCGATCGTGGCGTCGAGTTGCGCGAGCACCTCGCGCACCGCGGCGTCGGACTTCTGGAAGCCGTCGCTGAGCTCGGGGGTCGAGGTCTTCGCCGCGACGGTGCCGATGCGACCGTCGACGGGCAAGCCGAGGGCGACGATGCGCTCCGCGACGGTGTCCGCACTCGCCTGCGCGTGCTCGACGACCTCATCGAGGAACTCGTGCACGCCGATGAAGTTGGCTCCGCGCACGTGCCAGTGCGCCTGCTTGCCGTTGACGGCGAGCGCGATGAGGTCATGCACGACCGGCGCGAGGAAGTTCGAGACCGCGGTCGTGCG
>JBQDJW010000052.1:0-8035 GCA_052086425.1 Pseudoclavibacter sp.
CGTCGTTCTCCACACCGTCATCGCCTGGACCCACCATTTGTCAGACACGCCCTAGCTCATAGCCTTTTCGAGAAACCGCGCACGGGACCACCGAGACGGAATCCGCCGAGAACCGGGGAATGTTTGGGCAAATGACCAGATGGCTAGCGTATTCCTTCGTCTACACCGTCGAAGAGTAACAATCGGGTCACGGCACCCACTTCCACCCTTTGCTCATCCGGGCAACTTCCCTGCGCATCCGGGCAACGCGACCGACCGATTGCACAATATTGGCGGCCCGAGCACCCGACGCTGCCACCCGGCCCAGCACCCGTGAGGCTCGCCACTGAGGCAACCGGGAGCGACTCGACAACGAGTCGAGAACAACGACGCTCGCCGATGACGCCCCTCAGGCAGAGCACCTTCGGGGCCGCCATGGCACGGAAGAGGCCGGGATTCCCAGCCATCCGTTTCACTTCTCGCAGTTGGCCAGGTGAAGAACCGGGGAGTGGGACCTGGACCGCGTACAACATTACGAGGACAACTCAGTCGATCTCCATCGCGACCACGGGCCAGAGCGACCCCGGACGCCGGGCCCCATTCCCCGACACCCGTTCACGGGCGCATTCCCGCCGATCACGAGGTCAATCGACCAAGACGCTCCGCCCTGTAACGCTTGCATAACACGACTTGTCCACCGCTTGCACGAATGGACAGTAGATGCGCTGCTTTCAGTCAGACATGAGCGTCGTTCTGAAATGCGCGAGATCGCGCGCCGAAGTGCTCGTCACAAGGCCGAGACCTCTTCGAAACTCGAGACGACACGGGATCGCTCCTCGAGCATCCCTCATCGCCGTTCGGTGGTACCGCGCCCGGCGGGGGCGCCTCACTCGTCGTCGAGATGCGCCCAGAAGCGATTCCGGATGCGGAACCGAATCCGGTCTGTCAGGTCCGGCATCCCAAGCGCATCGGACACGTCGACGAGCAGCGCCCGGTCGACATCACGCGGGATCGACGGGCGATCCCGCTCCAACGCGACCAGGTCGTCGGCCGAGGCGGTGCGCTCGAAGGATTCATGGACGCGCGCCACGACCTCGTCGATCGTGCCGTCGTACGTCTCGAGATCGGCCACCTCATCGTCGCCGTAGCCCGGCATGACCCGAGACTGCCCGCCGGTGGTACCCGAGTAGGCGAGCGCGACCGGAGCGACGGGCGACCGTTTCGCCGGCACGACCGAGGGGCTCGGCCGCGCCGAGCCGGCAACCGCCGAGGCGATACTCAGCGGCGTCGGCTTCTCCTCGCCCGGGGCCTCTGGCGATCGCGGGGCCGGCGCCGCCGCAACGAGCGACGCGGGCGAGGGGCCAGAACGCACCGCGGCGCGGCATCACCGCCGCTACACTGCGGGTCGCCGCGCGGCGAGCACCTCGCCGAGCTCGCGCAACAGCAGGTCGATCTGCTCGTCGTCGACCACGAGCGGCGGAGCGAAACGGATCGTCTTGACGTGCGTGTCCTTCGCGATGATGCCGCGGGCAAGCAAGTCGACGCAGATGTCCTTCGCCGTGCCGTAGGCGGGGTCGATGTCGACACCGGCGAACAGTCCGGAGCCCCGCACCTCGGTCGCCCCCGCGCCGACCAGCGCCGCGAGCCCCTCGTGCAGCCTCGCACCGAGGACGCGGCTGCGCTCCTGCGGCTCGCCCGTCGCGAGCAGCTCGCACACCGAAAGCGCCACCGCCGCCGCCATCGGGTTGCCGCCGAACGTCGACCCGTGCGTGCCAGGCGAGAGCACGCCCATGACGTCGCGGTTGCCGACGACCGCCGAGATCGGCACGATGCCGGCGCCGAGCGACTTGCCAACCGTGAACAGGTCTGGGTCGACGCCCTCGGCCTGGAACCGGAACGTCGTGCCGGTGCGGCCGAGGCCAGTCTGGATCTCATCGAGCACGAGCAGCACCCCGCGCTCGCGCGTGAGCTCGCGCACCGCCCGAAGGTAGCCCTCCGGCGGCATGATCACGCCGGCCTCGCCCTGGATCGGCTCGAGCATGACCGCGATCGTCTCGTCGTCGATCGCGGCGCGCAACTGCTCGAGGTCGCCGAAGTCGACGAGCTCGAACCCCGGCGTCAACGGCCCGTAGTTCTCGCGCGCGAGCGGGTCGCTGCTCATCGAGATCATGGTGGTCGTGCGGCCGTGGAAGTTGCCGCGCATGCCGATGATCGTGCCGCGATCCTCGGGAACCCCCTTGACGAGGTGCCCCCACTTGCGCGCGATCTTCACGGCCGTCTCGTTCGCCTCGGCACCCGTGTTCATGGGCAGCACGAGCTCCTTGCCCGCCAGCTCGGCCAGCGCCGCGAGGAACGGCCCGAGCGGCGTCGCGTGCAGCGCGCGGCTCGTGATGGTCACGCGGCCGAGCTGCTCGGTCGCCGCCGCGATGAACCTGGGGTTCGCGTGGCCGAAGTTCGCCGACGAGATCGCGGCGAGGCAGTCGAGGTACCGGTTGCCGTCCAGGTCCCACACCCAGGCGCCCTCGCCACGGTCAATCACGAGCGGCAGCGGCGCGTAGTTGCCCGGCGAGTGGCTCATCTCGAGCTCGATCGCGGCCCGCTGCGTCGCGGACGGCTCGTACGCGGGGATGGTCGGGGTCGTCGACGTCACGTGGAACCTCCATTCGACCGGGTCTCCCGGCCACCGGGCAATTCTAGGTCGACCGACGGCGCCCGGTCGCCCGGTCGCCCGGTCGCCCGGTCGCCCGGTGCGACGGTGCCGAGGCGCAGAGCGGCGGCGCCCTACCGCAACCGAACCCCGGTGACCGCGTCGAAGCAGTGCACGCTCGACCGGTCGACGTCCAGCCGCACGACATCGCCGACCTCTGGCGGTTCCTGCGTCGAGACGCGCACGATCAGTGGCGCGAGCGACGGAACGGATGCCCGCCCGTGCACGTAGGCGTCGCTGCCGAGCTCCTCGACCATGTCGACGGTGATCGCAAGATCGCCCGCAGCATCCGGCACCAGATGCTCGGGCCGGATGCCAATGGTCACCCTGCCGGCGGACGGTCGCGGAACCGGGATGCGCAGCGAGCCGAGGTGCGCTGCGCCATCGGCGTCGACGTCGACCTCGAACAGGTTCATCGCGGGCGAGCCGACGAACCCGGCGACGAAGACGTTCGCCGGTTCCCGGTAGAGCTCGCGGGGCGTCGCAACCTGCTGCAGGACCCCGTCGCGCAGCACCGCGACCCGGTCGCCCATCGTGAGCGCCTCGGTCTGATCGTGTGTGACATACAGGGTCGTCGTGCCGAGCCGGTGCTGCAGCCGCGAGATCTCGGTCCGGGTCTGCACCCGCAGCTTCGCGTCGAGGTTCGACAGCGGCTCGTCCATGAGGAAGACCTTCGGCTCGCGCACGATCGCGCGGCCCATCGCGACCCGTTGTTGCTGCCCGCCCGAGAGCGCCTCCGGCTTGCGGTCGAGATAGGGCACGAGGTCGAGCATCGCCGCCGTCCGCCCGACCCGCTCGCGGATCTCGGACTTGGGCGCGCCAGTGAGCTTGAGCGAGAAGGCCATGTTGTCTGCCACCGACATGTGCGGGTAGAGCGCATAGTTCTGAAACACCATCGCGATGTCGCGCTCGCGCGAATCGACGCGCGTGATGTCGTCGCCATCGACCAGGATGCGCCCCCTCGTCACCGGGGAGAGTCCGGCGAGCATGCGCAGACTCGTCGACTTGCCGCATCCGGACGGGCCGACGAGCACGAGGAACTCGCCGTCGTCGATCTCGAGGTCGAGCTCGCTCACCGCCGGCCGCGCCGCACGCGGGTACTCGAGCGTCGCCCGGTCGAAGGTCACCGAGGCCATGTGGACTCCGACCGCGTCTCCTGAATCTCGAACACCTTGCCGGGGTTCATGATGCCGCTCGGGTCGAACACCTGCTTGATGCGGCACTGCAGCTCATACTGCTGCTCGCCGAGCTCGGCGCCGAGGAATCGGCGCTTGAGCGTGCCGATGCCGTGCTCGCCCGAGAGCGTGCCGCCGAGCTCGAGCGCCGCCGTGAACAGCTCTTCCGCCGCCTGCCAGACGTGCTCGGGAACGTCCGCCGATGATCCGTCGAAGAGGAACGACGGGTGCAGGTTGCCATCCCCGGCATGCGAGGGCGCAGGGATATCGATGTCGTACTTCGCCGAGATCTCGGCGATGCGCTCATACATGTCCGGCATGCGGTCGCGCGGGACGGCGACGTCCTCCACGAGCATCGCGCGGCCCGACGCTTCGAGCGCGATGAACCCGCTGCGCCGCACGTCGACGAGCGACGCGGCCGCCTCGGGGTCTGTCGTGAGCTGCGCGCGCCCGCCGACCCCCTCGACCTCGGCGAGGATCAGCTCGGCCTCGTTCAGGGCATCGGGCCCGTCGGTCTGGATGAGCAGGTAGGCCGCGCCGGCCGAGACGAGGTCGATGCCGTGATAGTCGCCGACCGTTCGCAGCATGTACGTGTCGAGCAACTCCATGATGGCCGGGCGGAGACCTGCCGCCGTGACCGCGGCCGACGCGGCCGCAGCATCCGGAATCGAATCGAAGTAGGCGCCGATCGTCGGCACCGTGCCCGTCACGGCGGCCCGCACCTTGAGGGTCGCCTCGACGATGACGCCGAGCGTGCCTTCCGAGCCGATCATGAGCGCGCACAGGTCGTAGCCCGTCACGCCCTTGACCGTGCGGTGGCCGACCTCGAGGAGCGAGCCATCCGCGAGGACGACGGTGAGGGCGAGCACCGCCTCGCGCGTCACGCCGTACTTGGCGCAGAGCAGGCCGCCCGCGTTCATGGCGATGTTGCCGCCGACCGTCGAGAACTCCTTCGACGCCGGGTCGGGCGGCCACCACAGTCCATGCTCCTCGAGTCGGCGGTTGAGGTCGCCGTTCAGGATGCCCGGTTCGACGACCGCGAGCTGGTTCGGGATCGAGATCTCGAGGATGCGCGTCATGCGTTCGGTCGACAGCACGAGTTCGCCCGCGCCCGCGATCGCGCCGCCCGCCAGCCCTGAACCCGCGCCCCGCGTGACGATCGGCGTGCCCGTCTCGAAGGCGGCGCGGCAGGTCGCCTGCACGTCGTCGACCGACTCGGCGAACACCACCGCAAGCGCCCTGCCCTCGGCGACCGCGCCGGATCGGTCCTCGCGAAGCGGTTCGAGCACCTGCGGATCGGTGGACACCCGGCCGGGCAGCTCGCGCTCGAGGCGCGCGACGACGTCAACGCTCATGCACCGAGGCTAGCGCTGTGCGACACGCGCGGATGCGACGCCCGCGGCTGCTCGCGTGGTCAGGTTTGCCCGGTGTGGCGCGCCACTCCGGGCAAACCTGACCACCGAACGTTGGTGAGGGCACCGACCCCGGCGTGTCGCACGAAGCACCTGACCCGTGCGGGTCAGGAGACCTCGCCGAACGGCTTGTCGGGGTCGAGCATCCGCTCGTGCGCGAACAGCGACGCCACTCGTGGGTCGGGCCTGCCGTGCCGGTGCGAGGTGATCGAGATCGACTGCTCGCGCATGAACGGCAGCACCTCGACGCGACCCGCATACGTGACCGGCCCGCTCCACACGGCGATGTCGACGTCGCCCGCGAGCGCCTCGGCCACCGCCTGCCGCGAGCCGCCGATGAGCCGCACGCGCAGCGAGTCGAGCCGCCTCGCCCGCACCCGCTCGAGGAACTCTGCATCGCTCTCGACCCGATGCGCGAACTGCAGGTCGTCGAGCACGGCCGCGACCTCTGCGGGCAGCGGCTCTGGCGTCGTGATGTCGGGAACGGCCCGGACGATGCGCGCGACCGCGAGCACGCGGATGAGCTCGTCGAACGGCGCCCCCTCCGCCAGCCGCACCGTGACCGCGACCGGCAGATACCGGAACAGGTTGCGTTCGAACGCGAGCGACGTCACATCGCTCACCTCGCCGAACTCCTCGTTCCACGCGATCTGGGTGCTCAGGGCGGTTCGGCGCACCCGGTCGAATGCCTCGTAGTCGAGCGACGTCTGGGCGGCCTCAATCAGGCGAACCGCCTTCGGGTCCATGCCGCGCAGATGCAGGGTCGGCGAGGGCTGCCCCGGATCGATGCGCCACTCGCCGAGCGGCATGATCGCGTTCGGCCCGCCCGACTTCTGCTGGGGGCCGACGACGCTGCGTCGCCACCCGCCGAGCGGCTGCCGCTGCACCGTCGCGCCGAGCGTGTCGCGGTTCACGTAGAGGTTGCCGGCCTGCACCTCGTGCAGCCAGCGGCCGATGTCGGCCCGGTCGTGCGACTGCAGACCAGCCGCGAGCCCGTATTGGGTGGCGTTCTGCAGCTCGATCGCATCGCCGAGTGTGCGCGCGTGCATCACGCCGAGCACCGGCCCGAAGAACTCGGTCACGTGCGTGTAACTGCCAGCCTGCACGCCCAAGCGCACGCCCGGCGTCCACAGGCGACCCGTGTCGTCGAGCTGCCTCGGCTCGACGAGCCAGCGCTCGCCTTCGCCGAGCTGCGTGAGCGCGAATCGCAGCTGCGAATCGGCCTCGTGCACGAGCGGGCCGGCGACCGCGCCCGGGTCGGACGGGTAGCCGACGGGGATCGACGTGACCGCGTCGGCCAACTGCTGCAAGAACCGGCTCGAGCGGGCGACCGAGCCGACGAGGATCACGTTGCCCGCGTGCCCCGTGCGCTGCCCCGTCGACGCGAACGCGCTGCGGGCGACGTCGACGGCCGCCTGGTCGAGGTCGGCGGCGGGCGTCACGATGATCGAGTTCTTGCCGGAGGTACCGGCGAGCAGCGGCAGGTCCGGGCGCCACGTGAGCATCGTGCGCGCCGACTCGAGCGTGCCGGACAGCACGGCGCGCTCGACCCGGTCATCGGTAATGAGCTGCCGCGCCAGATGCTCCTCGGCGACCGGCGACTCGTCGATGACGGCGAGCTGCACGAGGTCGCGTGGCAACTCGGCGGCCCACAGCACGCCGACGAGCACGGCCGCCGTGCGGCGCGTCTTCGGCGACGCCTTGAGGATCACGGCCGAGCCCGCCGCGATGGCGGTCAACGCTCCCCCGGCCGACCCGGTCACGGGTGGCGACGACGACGGCAGCACGACCGTCACACCGGCCGGGTGGAACGCGGCGCCCTGCATGCGGTCGAGTTGCCTGGCCAGAAACGCTGCGTGATTGGCGACGTCGACGGCCCGACTCACGTCGGCATCGGCGTCGACGAGCGGCACGCCGAACTCGCTCACGGCGGCCTCGACGAGCCTCGCCCGGTTCGCCTCGAATGCCTTGGCGACCCGCTCGAGGTATGCGGCGCGCTCCCAGCCGGGCTTGCCGCTCCATGCGGGGGCGACCTCGACGGCACGGGCGAGCAGCGATTCGACCTGCTCGGGCCGCGTGACGCGCGCCTCGGCGGCCTCGGTCTCGCCGAGCCGGCTCCGGGCGATCCGGCGCTGGATGCGGGCCGCCCACTCGCGGTTCGCCGGGATCGACGGGTCGGTGTCGGCGGCGTTGCGGAACGTGTTGCGCAGGTACCGGCCGCGACGCAGCCCGAGCACGATTTCGGTGAGCCTCGCGCTCGGCCCCGTGTCCGACGGATTATCGGTCGACAGCGGCCCGTACTGGTCGGTCGCGCTCGGCGCCGGCGCGGCCGGCTCCTGCCGCTCGTGCGCGCCGGGCGGGACGAGTGCACCGGCGGGGTCGTCTGCATCGGCATCGGCATCGGCGTCACCGCCGTCGAGGCCGGGCGATGCCGGCATCGCGGGGATCATGCCGTCAGCATCGGTGATGCTGGCGCTGACGTTGGCGCTGGTCGGCTGTACTTCTGCAGCGTCCGTGCCGGCCGGAGGGCCGTCGGTCGCCGCGTTTGCACCTTCTGCGCGGTCGGCGGCGGTTGCGGCGGCGTTTTCGTCGTCGACGCCGCTGTCGTCAACGCCGCTGTCGTCAACGGCGCTGTCGTCAACGAGGCCGGCACCGGCACCGGATGCTTCGGGCCCGCCAACCGGACCACCGTCGGACTCGACGCGGGCACGCATGGCGCTCCGAGCATCCGGCGCCATGGCGATGGCCTGGGTCTCGGCGTT
>JBQDJW010000052.1:8045-9699 GCA_052086425.1 Pseudoclavibacter sp.
AGCACGCCCTCGGGGAAGAGCTCGAGCTGGATGCTCGCGGTCACCGTCGCGGCGTCATCGGCGTCGACGCGGTCTTGCTGACGGTTGGAACCGCCAGGAAGCTGGAAGACGCGGCCGACGGCGTCGAACAGCCGCTCGTCGTCGGGGTGGAGGGCGTCGCGCCCCGTGAGCGAGGCCTCACTGAGCTCCTGGCGCTCGGCGACGCCTGCTTCGTCGTCGACTCGGCGCAGCAGGTATGGGACGGCTTCGCGCATCGAGTCGCTCGGCACGATCGGAAGTCGCTGCACGACCTCGGCCCCGGTGTTGCGCAGGCGCGTGACGGCGTCGTCGCCCTGCCCGACCGGCACGACGACGCGAAGCGGCGGCCCGCCCCTGATGCCCGCGAGCGCGATGCCGAGAGCGGCCTCGCGCAGCACACCGCTGTCGAGCTCGACGCGCATGGCGTTCGCGTGCTCGGGCTGCAGCGCCTGGTCGAGGAGCCGGACGACGCCCGCGTCGACGTCGCGCTCCTCGGCGAAGCTCGCGAGGCGCCAGCCGTTCATGACGGCGTCGACGCGCTCGAGCTGGATATCGCCTGCTCGTGTGATCGCGACCGTGATGGGGGCACCCCCGTCTTCGCTGCGCAGGTGTGCGAGGCCCGCGAGGCGACGCAGCAGGCTCGTCGATTCTGGGAACGCTGCCGGCAGCCCGATGCCCGCGTGCAGGCCATGCAGCGCGGGCTCTTCGAGCAGGCGGGCGAACACGCGCACCGTGAGCTCGAGGTCGCGCGAGCCGGTCGCGCGCAGCATGAGGCGCGTCGGGCGGCCGTTGGTCGCGGGCGTTCCGAGGGCCTCTGCGCACACCGGCGCGAGGCTGGCCGCGATGCGCTCGATGTCGCCCTCGAGGTTCCAGAGGTTCGGGTGCGGCTCGATGTCGCACATACGGAACTCGACCTCGGGAAAGGCCGCGTCGTCGACGAGCTCGGTGATGCGCCGCAGGCGGTCGGCCGCGCGCGCCCGGCCGACGACCGGGTCGCCGATCGGCGTCGCCCGCGGGATCGCGCCGAGCTCTCGCGCGTGGGCGGCGGCTTCGGCGCGGAGCTCATCGATGTCGGCGACGATCTCGGCACCGAAGAACGCGCGCGCCGTTCGTCGGAGCATCGGCACTGCGACCCATGGAACGCCGGGGCCCGCGAAGACGCCGAGCCTGAACGCGCGCCGCGCGCGCTGCGAAATGGTCGGTGGGATGCGCTGGGCGAGGTCGCCGAGACCGTTGCCAGCGACGATGCGATCGTCAGGCCTGATCACGTCGTCGAGCAGGTCGCGAAGGAACTCGCGCCCGCCCTCGGCCTCGACGGCGCGGCGGAGCTCGCTCGTCGGGTCGAGCCGGTCGCGGCCGCGCTCGGTGCGAGCACCGAGCTGCGCCTCGGCGACGCCGGCCGCGCGGGCCTCGGCCTCGGCGCGCCAGCCGCGCAGCAACGAGAGCGCGGCGCCGGATGCGTCGGCGGGGGTCGCGTGCGGGCGCGGGGGCCTTCCGCGCTGCAGGTCGTGGCGGTCCTGGCGGGGCTGGATCGTCGGGAGTGCGGCCGGGTCGGCGAACGGGTCGGCGGCGGATGGGTCGGCGGTGGAGCGTGTGGCGGACGCGTCAGGCGCAGCGGCGCCCGATGCGGGGCCTG
>JBQDJW010000053.1:0-2524 GCA_052086425.1 Pseudoclavibacter sp.
TGCCGACGAGGCCCGTCGCGCCGACGATCCACCAGACGGCGACCACCGCGGCCATGCCGATCGTTCCCGGCACCCACTTCGGCAGCGGCCCTCGGCCCCCACCTGCGTGGGCGCGCGCGGCGGGGCGCGATGGCACGATGCCCTCGGTCATTCGTCGACCTCCGCGGGGGCGAGGTCGACGCCGGTCGCCTCGCGCTCGTCGTCGCTCCCCCGCCCGAACAGCAGATCGGAGGCGTGGTCGACGAGCGCGTGGAACTCGGGCGAACGCTGCATCGCGGGCGTTCGCGGCCGCGGCAGGTCGACCTCGAAGACCTCCTTGATACGCCCTGGCCGCGCGCTCATGACGGCGACAACGTCCGAGAGGAAGATCGCCTCGGAGATGCCGTGCGTCACCATGAGCGTCGTCGCGGGCTTCTCGGTCCAGATCCGCAGCAACTCGAGGTTGAGGCGCTGGCGCGTCATGTCGTCGAGCGCCCCGAACGGCTCGTCGAGCAGCAGCACCGACGGCTTGACCACGAGCGCGCGGGCGATCGAGACGCGCTGGCGCATGCCGCCGCTGAGCTGCGCCGGCCTCGCCCGCTCGAAGCCCTTCAGCCCGACGAGCTCGATCAACCCCTCGATCAGGCCGGGCTCGGGCTTGATGCCCGCGACCTCGAGCGGCAGCCGGATGTTCGAGGCGACGCTGCGCCACGGCAGCAGGGCCGAATCTTGGAATGCGATGCCGAGCTGGTGGCCCGCCTGCAGTTCGGCCGGCGTCATGCCGTCGACCCGAAGGTCGCCGCTCGTGGGCGTCTCGAGCCCCGCGAGCATCCGCAGAATCGTCGATTTGCCGCATCCGGACGGGCCGAGCAACGACAGGAATGTGCCCTTGCCCGTCGCGAGGTTGACGTCGTCGAGCGCCGTCACGCGCTTGGCGCCCGCCCCGAAGGTCTTGCCCAGGCCGGTCAGGCTGACGCCGTCGCCCGTCAGGTGGGGGCTCGCCTCGACAACCGGGCGGGTCATGGTGCTGGTGGTGGCGGTCACGTTGAGCTCCTCGGGGTCTGGATGCGCGGTGGGAGAGTCGCTACGAGGTCGGTGCGATGAGGTCGGAGTTCTCGGCGTAGACCTCGTCGAGCAACGAGAGGTCGAACAGGTCGTCCGGCACGTCGTAGCCGACCGCCGCGATGCCGTCGAGCGTGTTCTGCACCGACTCGTCCGACATGGTGAAGAGGCCGTTCTCGTCGGTCCAGTCGTTGGCGATGAGGCCTGACTGCACCTGCGCCGTCGTGAGCTGGTGGTCGTAGTCGAGGTTCTGGTCGGCCGCGTGCGTCTCGACGGTGCTCGTCGCGGCGGCCTCGTCGTCGGCGAGCGCGTCCTGCCAACCTCTGATCGACGCTGCGAGGAAGGCCTTCAGCTCCTCGCGGTGCTCCTCGATGGCCGATTCGCTCGCGACGATCGACCCGCCCGCGAGCGCGAGCCCGTGGTCGACGAACATCATCGACTGCACGTCGTAGCCGGCCATCTCGATGCTGATGAGCTCGTTGGTGGCGAAGCCGAAGAAGGCGTCGATCTCGTCCTGCAGGAACGGCTGCGTGTCCGACTGGATCGACACGAGCTCGACCTGGCCGACGAGCCCGTTCGCCTCGAGGAACGCGTTGAACACCGGTTCGTTGGCTGGCGGCACGCCGACGCTCATGCCGATGAGGTCGTCCGGCGCGTTCGCGGGGTTCTC
Source organism: Pseudoclavibacter sp. (assembly GCA_052086425.1). Classification (GTDB taxonomy): domain Bacteria; phylum Actinomycetota; class Actinomycetes; order Actinomycetales; family Microbacteriaceae; genus Pseudoclavibacter. The sequence continues at coordinate 1,712 of JBQDJW010000053.1, forward strand.
GCTCTTCGTGATGACGGTGTACGGGATCTGCTGGAACACCGATCCGATGATCTTGAGGGGCGCATCCTCGCCCTCTTCGTCGATGGCCGAGCCCACGAGCAGCGGGTTCGACAGGCCGACGAGATTCGCGCCGCTCGCGACCTGCACGGTCGAGGGGGTCGCCGAGGGCCCGCCGGGAATGAGCTCGACCGACTCGAAGCCGGCCTCCTCGTAGTAGCCGTTATCGATCGCCATGTACATGCCGGCGAACTCGGCCGTGTGCAGCCACGAGAGCGGCACCTGCATGGTGCCGTAGTCTGCGTCGCCCGAGGCGGCGCCGGAGGCATCGGCCGAGCAGGCGGTCAGGCCGACGAGGCCGGTCAGCACGGCGGCGGCCGCGGTGAGTCGCAGCCAGGGGCGGGGGCGCGTTGCGTGCATTTGGGGTTCTCCTGGGGTTTCGGGTGATCGTGACGTTCGTGGGCGGGATGCGCGGGGCCGGTTGATCGGGTCCGCGCGCCGCGGCCCTCGCGTCGGCGACGGCTAGGGCTGCGGCACGGCCTCGGCTCCGCGCTTGGTGACGGCGGGAGCGGCACCAGCGTCGACGGCGGCGAGGTACGCGCTGCGCCTCGCGAAGAGGCCGGGAACGGCGCCGCGCGCCGCGCCGATCAGCTCCTGCATGTCGGCGGTGAGCAATGCGCCGTCGCGGGTCACGATGCGGCCGTCGACCATGGTCAAGCTCACGTCGCTCCCCCGCACGGCGTGCACGAGGTTGTGGTGGATGTTCGCGTGCGGTCCGTCGGGCAGCAGCGGCGTCATGCGGGGAGTGTCGGTGCG
>JBQDJW010000053.1:2534-9667 GCA_052086425.1 Pseudoclavibacter sp.
GGTGCGCACGGCGATGAGGTCTGCGCGCTTGCCCGGCTCGAGGGTGCCGACGAGGCCGTCGAGCCCCATGGCGCGGGCGCCGCCGATCGTGGCCATCGTCAGCACCTCCCACGAGTCCATGGCCGCCGCATCCATCGTGCGAAGCTTGCCGAGCAGCGAGGCGACTTTCATCTCCTCGAACATGTCGAGGTTGTTGTTCTCCTTCTCGCCGTCGGTGCCGATGCCGACGGGCACGCCGGCGGCGAGCAGTTCGGCGACGGGCGAGATGCCGCTCGCGAGCTTCATATTGCTGACGGGGTTGTGCGACGTGCCGGCGTTGCGGCTCGCGAGCACCTCGATCTCGGAGTCGTCGAGCCACACCGCGTGGGCGAGCAGCGTTCGCGGCACGTCGAAGAAGCCGAGGTCGGCGAGCGCGTGGATCGGGCGCTTGCCGGAGCGTGCGAGGAACTCGGTCACGTCGAGCTCTGCCTCGCTGCAGTGCGTGTAGAGGCCGGTCTCGTAGGTCTGCGCGAGCTCGACGACGCGCGCGAGGCCCGCCTCGTCGGCGTAGAACGGGTGCTCGAGGCCGACCCACGGCGTCACACGGCCCTCGCCGCGGCCCGATGCCCCGCCCCACTCCTGCAGCATCCGCTCGTTGTCGTCGAGGGTGTCGAAGTAATCGTGCTCCGGATGCGCGCCGACGTAGTTCACGGTCACGAGCCTGTTGCCGAGGTCGAGCGCTGCCTCCGCGCAGCCGTCCATGTAGCGCCACATGTCGACGACGGTCGTGGTGCCGGACAGCAGGCCCTCGCCGTAGCAGAGGGCGGCCGCGACCTTTGCTTCGTCGGCGCGCAGCACGCGGTGCATCGGGTCGATGTGCACGCGCAGCCACTCCCACACGGGCAGGTGCTCTGCCGTGCCGCGCAGGATCCCCGAGTGGTGGTGCGCGTTGACGAGGCCGGGCATGACGAGCTGGTTCTCGAGCCGCAGCTCATCGATCCCCGGGTATTCACGGCGCAGGTCGTCGACGTCGCCGACCGCGACGATCGTCGTGCCGTCGACCACGATGCCGGATCCGGTCCGGATCAGGCCGCGCTCCGTCATCGGCACGATGAGGTCGGGCGCGAGCAGCGTTTTCGTCATCTGGGCGGTCTCCTGGGTGATTCGTGTCGGGGTTGTGGTCGTGTTTGGGTGCGGGCCATTCAGCGATTGGGCCGGATGCTCCGGTACTGCCGGATGCCGCAGTGCGGCCGGATGCTGCGGTTCGGCCGGTCATGCCTGCCCCTGCATCGCGGCGGCGGCGGTGCGGTGGCGCGCGACGATCTCCTCGATCGCGGGCAGGCGCAGCTCGCCGGACTCGACGAGGGGCTTGCCCGCGACGAACGTGTGCCAGGCGCGGGCCGGCCCCGAGCGGAGCCACCCCTCGACGGGGTCTGTGAGCGAGCCCGTCTGGCTCAGCGGCGACGATTCCCACACGACGAGGTCGGCGCAGGCGCCGACCCGGAGGTGCCCGATCTCGTCCTGCCAGCCGAGGTTCGCGGCGCTGCCGAGCGTCGACATGTTCAGCGCGTCGCGCGCAGCGAAGGCGCCGGGGCCGTGCCGCAGCCGCCCGAGCAACAGCGCGCCGCGCGTCTCGAGCCAGAGGTTGGCCGAGTCTGCAGAGGCCGACCCATCGCATCCGATGCCAACCGCCATGCCCATCTCGCGCAACCCGCGCGCATCCGCCGCCCCGCCGCAGATGATCATGTTCGAGCTCGGGCACTGGGTCGCGCTGACGCCGGCCGCCGCGAGCCTGCGGTTCTCATCGTCGGAGCCGTACACGTAGTGGGCGACCCACGCGCGCGGCGTCGCCCAGCCGCAGTCTTCGAAGTACTCGACCGGGCGGCGGCCGTAGACCTCGAGGGCGTAGGCGTCCTCGTCGGTGTCTTCGGCGAGGTGCGTGTGCAGGCGCACGTCGTGACGCTCGGCCAGCTCGGCCGTGCCTCGCATGATCGACTCGCTGACCGAGAACATCGAGCATGGCGCGAGCGCGACCCGCGTCATGGCCCCGGGCGAGGGGTCGTGAAAGGCCGCGATGAGGCGCTCGGAGTCCTCGAGGATCGTGTCGTCGTCCTGCACGACCGACACCGGCGGCAGGCCGCCGTCCTCGACCGAGCGGGTCATCGAGCCGCGGTTCGCCATGAATCGGAACCCGATCTCGGTCGTCGCCGCGATCTGCGCGTCGATGAGTTTCTCGCGCGGGTGCACGTACATGTGGTCGGACGAGGTCGTGCAGCCGCCGAGCAGCAGCTCGGCGCACGCCACGTACGTCGACAGGGAGGTCGCCTCCTCGTCGAGCATCGCCCAGCGCGGGTACAGCGCGGTCAGCCACTCGAACAGCGACCCGTTGATCGCCGGCGCGAACGCCCGCGTCAGGTTCTGATACATGTGGTGGTGCGTGTTCACGAGGCCCGGCGTGACGAGACGGCCCCCGGCGTCGATCGTCCGACGGCCCTCGGGCGCGGGCTCGCCCGCCGCACCGAAGCTGTGCACACGGCCCTTGTCGAGGGCGATCCAGCCGCCGTCGATCTCATGGCCGGGCTCGATTCGCGCGTGCGACTCGATGACGAGATACGCGCCCCGAACGATGGTGTCGACGACCGGCATCCTGGCTCCTTCGTGCTTGGTACCAGGGAACGTTATGAAACGAATGTTTCCGGTGCCGTTTCCGCGTGTTTCAGGGGCGTGAACGGGAAGCGTTTCGCCGAGGTTGCACCCATGAAACATCGATTTCAGTAGGGTGACGGCACGGAACGCGATCTCGCCGCGCAACTTCGGCCCGGCGAACGACCTCGGAAAGGCGGCGAGCACGATGGCGCAGAACTCGGCAGCCCGCAGGACCTCGGCCCAGAACCAGCTCCGCGAGCAGCGGATCGACGCACGCATCGACGAGAAGTACGTGTCGCTGCCGCCGCAGGAGCGACTGGTCGCCGACTTCCTGCTCGAGCACCTTGGCGACTTGGCGATCTTCTCGGCGGCCGACATCGCGCGCGAGACGGGGGTGTCGAAGGCGACCGTGTCGCGCATCTTCCGCAAGCTCGGGTTCGCCGATTTCCGCGAGGTGAAGGACCACGCCCGCGCGCTGCGCCGCCGTGGCCTGCCGACGGCGGCCCCCGTAACCTCTGGCACGACAGGCGCCGCGCCCGGCATCGAGAAGCATGCGGCGCGCGAGCACGAGAACCTCGCCAGACTGGCCGGGTTGCTGAGTGACGGCCGGCTGAACCAGGCGGTTCGGCTGATCGTCGATGCCGATCGCGTGGTCGTCATCGGCCTGCGCAACAGCTATCCCATCGCCCTGCACCTGCACCAGCAACTGATCCAGACGGGCGTCAACGTGCGGCTGGCGCCGCAGCCAGGGCAGACGCTCGGCGAAGAGGTCGCGGGGCTCGGCGCGCGCGACGTCGTCGTCGCCCTCGGGTTCCGGCGCCGCCCCGAGTTGTTCGGCCGACTCGTGCGCGTCGTGCGCGACGGGCCCGCCTCGTGCCTGTTCATCGGCGACGCGACCGCGCGGCGGTACGCGGGCGAGGTCGACTGCTGGCTCGAGTGCCCACTCGACGCAGAAGGGGCTTTCGACTCGTACGCCTCGGCCATGTCGCTCGTGAGCATCCTGGCCAATACGGTGCTCAACGAGCACCTCTCGGACGGCCGCCGCCGCATCTCGGCGATCGCCGCGAGCTACGAGGAGCTCGACGAGCTCGAACACTGAGTGCTGCGCGCGCTCGCGCTTAAGTGGCAAAAGTTGTCGCTCCTGACGCCCACGAGCGACAATTTCTGCACCACAAGCCCCCGGCCCCACTCTCAAGTGGCAAAAGTTGTCGCTCCCGACGCCCACGAGCGACAATTTCTGCACCACAAGCTCGGAGCCAGAATCCCGCCCGCGGGGTGTGCGCGCCGGGCTCGGACGCCCGCGGCCGCACCGGAACCGCGCGCCCGCGATGGCGCGTTCCCGCCCGCGACCCGCCTCAGCGGGGCTCGTGGCCGAGGTGCGCGACGGCCTCCGCGAGCGCGAGCATGCCGGCCGCGACGTCACGCTCGCCGACACCCTCGTCGGGATGGTGGCTGATGCCGTCCGGGTTGCGCAGGAACAGCATCCCGACATCGGTCAGAGACCCGAGCGCCATCGCGTCGTGACCCGCCCGGCTGAACAGCGTCGTCGCCTCGCCCGCACCCCGCACGGCGGCCGCGCGACCGCCGTCGAACGCCGAAACCCCGGCGCCCCCGGCGGCTCGCGCGCCGCCGAACACCCCCGCAGCCCCGATGCCCGCGCGCACCACGTCTTGCAGCAGCGGCGCGCAGAACCCGGCCGCCGCGCGGTGAGTCTCGCGGGCCCGCCAGCGCAGGCCGCGGCGCGCGAAGATGCGGTCGAGCTCGCCCGAGATCGCGTTCCACACCCGATCTCGATCCGCATCGAACTCGCCGCGCAGGTCGAGCGACAGGTGCGCCTCACCCGGCACGACATTGACCGCGCCGGGGTAGGCCTCGAACTGTCCGACCGTGCCGATGATGTGGTGCTCGCCGCGGCAGATGCGTTCGATCGCGAGCGCGGCCTCGCTCGCGCCAAGCAGCGCGTCGCGCCGCATGTCGTACGGCGTGCCGCCCGCGTGCCTTGCCTCGCCCTCGACCACGAGCCGGAACCTCCGCGCGCTCGCGATCGACGACACGACCGCGAGCCCCTCGCCCATGCGGTCGAGCTCCGGACCCTGCTCGATGTGCGCCTCGAGGTAGCCGACGAGCTCGTCGGCCGCGCGAGCCGCCTCGCCGACGCGAGCAGGGTCGAGCCCGAAGTCGACGAACGCGTCGCGAAGCGAGACCCCGTCGGCGTCCTCGAGCGACCACCACTCGGGCTCCCACTCCCCCGCGTACGCCGACGATCCGAGCAGCGCGCGGCCGAACCTCGTGCCCTCCTCGTCCCAGAACGCGACGACCTCGATCGCGGCGTCGAACGGCGAGCGCGGGACACCCGCGTCGTCGCGCACCGCGAGCATCCGCGCCACCTCGATGCCCGTGAGCACGCCGACGATGCCGTCGTAGCGCCCCGCGTCCGGCACCGTGTCGAGGTGCGAGCCGAGCACGATCGCGGGCGCATCGCCCTGAGTCGCACCCGCGCCCGCGCCACCGCCGACCGCAGGCCCGCCGGCCGGGTCGATCCGCCCGATCAGGTTGCCGGCCGCATCCTGCCGCACGCGCAGGCCGGCCTCGCGCATCCACGTGCCGACGATGCCGTTCGCCCGCGCGTGCTCCGGCGAGAGATACACGCGGGTGATGGCACCGGATGCTGCGGTCACCCCCGCGAGTTCATCGCATCTGTCCATGACGCGGCGAGCGGCACCGGCGATCTCGGCAGCGTCGGCCCGGTATCTGGTCGTTCGCACCGCCATGCCGCTACTCGGCCCGCCCCGTCGGCGCGGTGTCGGGAGCCGACGCGGCGCCCGCGGCACCGACGTTCGCGGCACCGACGTTCGCGTCGCCGGCACCAGCAGTACCGCCGGCAGCAGCAGGACCTGCCCCTGCCCCCGCATACGCGTCGAGCGCGGCCTCGACGCCGCCGCCGACCGGCACCGACGCGCCGTTGCGGCGCAGCGTCGCCTCGAGTGCGGCGAGGGTCGTGAGCACCGCATCGCGCCTGGCGTTGTAGCCCATCGTGCCGATGCGCCACACGCGCCCGTGCAGCGGGCCGAACGACGTTCCGATCTCGATGCCGAAGTCGTCCAGCATGGCGGCGCGCACGGCGTCGCCGTTCACGGTCGACGGGATCTCGACGGCGACCGCGTTCGACATCTTGTGCGCAACGTCGCCGAACACGCCGAGCCCGAGCCCGCGCACGCCCGCGAGCATGGCATCGCCGTGCGCTCGATGGCGCGCGATCACCGTGTCTCGCCCCTCGGCGAGCAGGAGGCGCGCGCACTCGCGTGCCGCGTAGAGCATCGAGGTCGCCTCAGTGTGGTGATTGAGGCGCCGCGGGCCCCAATAGTCGAGGATCATGCCGAGGTCGAAGTAGTTCGAGCGCACGAACGCGCCGGCGCCATCGCCGTCACCCGCCTCGCGGATGCCGGCCTCGACGCGCCCGCGCGCCCGAATCACGTCGACGGCGCCAGGCGACAGGCTGATCGGCGACGAGCCCGATGGTCCTCCCAGGCATTTTTGCAGGCCCGCGGTCGCGGCGTCGACGCCCCACGCATCCATCTCGAAGTCGTTGCCGCCGAGCGATGCGGTCGCGTCGGTGTAAAAGAGGGTGCCCGCCGCCCGGCACAGCTCCCCGATCTCATCGAGCGGCTGATTCATCGTCGTCGAGGTATCGCCCTGCACGAGCGCGAGCAGGTGCGGCTTCACGCGCCCGAGCGCCTCGCGGATCACCGAGACCGGGAACACCTGACCCCACGGCACCTCGATCGTGTGCACCTCGGCGAGGGCGCGCTCGGCGATCTCGGCGAGCAGGTGCCCGAAGCGGCCGAACACGGGAACGAGCACGCGATCGCCCGGACGGATCAGCGACACCATGGCGGCCTCGATGCCGGCGCGCGAGGTGCCGTCGATGAGCATCGTCGCGTCGTTTTCGGTCGCCCACACGCCGCGGTAGAGGCGCTGCGTCTCGTCCATTGCCGCTGTCATGGCCGGGTCGAACTGCCCGATGAGCTGGGTCGACATTGCGCGCAGCACGCTCGGGTACGCCGAGATCGGGCCCGGCCCCATGAGGAGGCGGGCGGGAGGTTCGAAGTGGCCGCCGAAAAGGCTGGCGTCGGTGCTCGGTTCGGTCACGTGTTGTCCTGGTTCGGTTCGGGAGTGGTCTGGTTCGAGGGTGCCATCGCTGCGGCCGCCTCTGGGGCTCCGGCGAATCCGGATGCGATGAGTCCGGCGGGCGACATCGGCACGGTCATCGCGGTGTCGCCGGAGCCGTCACGACGCCGACGTCCTCGCCCGCGAGCATCCGCCCGAGTCGCACGAGCGCCGCGTCGGTCCCGGGGGCGCCGACGAGGCACACGCCGACGGGCGCGTCGCCGGTGGGCGCACCCGTCGCGCCGGGAACGCTCGCGACGGGCACCGACAACAGTGGCACTGTCAGGGCGGGCAGTCCCGCGATCGCGGCGGGCGTCGTCATGCGCAGCGTGGATGCTCTG
>JBQDJW010000054.1:0-9603 GCA_052086425.1 Pseudoclavibacter sp.
GATATTCCTTTCGACGTGGCATGCCTGCTCGGCTGCGGCGTCATCACGGGGGCCGGGGCCGCCATCAACACGGCCGACATCTCGCCTGGCGACACGGTCGCCGTGGTCGGCTGCGGCGGCGTGGGGCTCAACACGATCCAGGGGGCGCGGCTCGCCGGGGCGGCTCGAGTCATCGCCGTCGACCTGCAGCCCGCAAAGCTCGAGCTCGCCGCGCAGTTCGGCGCGACCGACCTCGTGAACGCCGGCGACGGTGACCCCGTCGAGGCGGTGCGCGAGCTCACCTCCGGCGGCGTCGACGCCGCGTTCGAGGTCATCGGGCTGAAGACGACGGCCGAGCAGGCAGTTCGCATGCTCGGCGTCGGCGGCACCGCGCTGCTGATCGGCGTGCAGAAGCCCGAGACGGTGCTCGACCTCGACATCTTCGGCGACGTGATCCTGCCGCAGCGGCGCATCGTCGGCGTCTCGATGGGCTCGACCAACCCGTTCGTCGACATCCCGATGTACGCCGACCTGTACCGGCAGGGCCGATTCGAGCTCGATGCGCTCGTGTCGGAGCGCATCTCGCTCGACGAGGTGGGCGCCGCGTACGAGCGGCTCGCCGGCGGTTCGGTTGCGCGCGCCGTCGTGACCTCGTTCTAGCCCGCCCATTCACCCGGAGTTTTTGTCGTGTCTCATGCCGTGGGATTTTCTCGAGCGAGCGAGAATGTTCGGGATTACCGTCTTCATGGCCGCTTTCGCAGGCAGTGTCGCGAATTCGAAAGTGGGGAAACAGGGGGCACAATGTGCGTGCATAAAACCGAATCGACGCCGGTCGCCGAATACGAATTCGGGAGCATCGAGACATTCAACCGGATGCTCACGGAATTGTCTGTTCCGGTAGCTGTGTTTTCGAGGCGGCCGGTGTTTCGGAGCCGCTTTCGCGTCGCTGGGCACGCCGACGTGTGGTGCTTCGACATCGCGGCGTCGGATCACGTCGTGCAGCGCGCGGAAGCGCAGATCGGGGCCGCGCATGAGGGCGACTTCTATTCGGTCTACGTCGTGCTGCACGGCAGCTGCACGGTTCTGCAGGACGGGCGCGAGGCGGTGCTGCGCGCCGGCGACGTGGCGATCTGCGACACAACCCGGCCGTACACGCTCGTGCTCTCGGAGGACGCGCGCACGGCCGTGCTGATGTTCCCTCGGTCGCTCATCACGCTCCCGCGCACGGCGGTCCGCGAGGCGACGGCGACCAGATTCGGCGGGGAGCACGGCGTCGGGTCGATCGTCTCGTCGTTCCTCGGCTCAGTCGTCGACAACCTCGAGGGCTTCTCGGGGGCCGCGGGGCACCGCCTCGGACAGCACGTCGTCGACCTCGTCGCGACCATGCTGTTCGACGGCCTCGACCTCGACGACCCTGCATCGCGTCGGAGTCAGCTCATGCCGCAGATCTGCGAGTACATCGACGAGCGGCTGCACGATCCGGCTCTCTCGCTCGGGACGATCGCGGCGGCCCACTACGTGTCGACAAGGTATCTGCAGGCGCTGTTCCAGCGCGAGCGCACGACCGTCACGGCCTGGATTCGCGAGCGCCGGCTCGAGATGTGTCGTCGCGATCTCGGCGACCCGTACCTCGCCGGAGAATCGGTCGCCTCGATCGCGGCGAAGTGGGGGTTCGTCGAGCCGTCGCATTTCAGCCGCGCATTCAAGGCGAGATTCGGAAACAGTCCTCGCGCATTCCGCGAACATCTCGCGGCCGCCGCATAAGGAATTTGATCGCCCTCACTCGTCGACCCCATCTGTGTTGAACGAGTCGAGCTCGGGTGCACTCGCCCGAATGTGAATATGTTCGGCGCGCCGAATTTGCGCTCCGAAAAATGTGTTGGAAAGAAGGAGATTCCCATGGTGAAGGCATTGCTGCTCGACGAGGTTGGAGGCCAGTTCCGGGTCGGCGACATCGAGGTCGCTGACCCGATCGGCCGCGAGGTGCTCGTCGAGGTGAAGGCGAGCGGCCTCTGCCAGAGCGACCGCACGGCGAGCAACCTCGGCGGGTTCCCGCTTCCCGCGATTCTCGGCCACGAGGTCTCCGGCGTCGTCGTCGCCGTCGGGCCCGACGCATCCGGATTCTTGATCGGCGACCACGTCGTCGCCTCGCTGCAGTCGCACTGCGGCACGTGCGCCGCGTGCGCGCGCGACGACATCAACATGTGCGAGCAGCCCGAGTTCGTGCGGCGCGCCGACGGCGAGGCGCCGCGCATCACGCAGGACGGCCAGCCGGTGACGCCCGTCGTCGAACTCGGCGGATTCGCCGAGCGGATGGTCGTGCACGAGAACAACCTCGTGCGCATCGACCAGCCGATCGATCACGAGGTCGCATGCATCCTCGGCTGCGGGATCCTGGCGGGTGCCGGCGCCGTCATGACCGCCTCGAAGGTGCCATCAGGGGCGACCGTCGCTGTCTTCGGCTGCGGCGGGCTCGGCCTCGCGGCGATCCAGGCAGCCGTCATCGTCGGCGCGACCCGCATCGTCGCAGTCGACGTCACAGCCGACAAGCTCGCTTCCGCCGTCGAGCTGGGCGCGACTGACATCGTCAACTCGGCCGAGACCGATCCTGCCGTCGCGATTCGCGAGCTCATCGGCGGGGCCGACTACGTGTTCGACTTCGTCGGTCGCGCTGAAGTCACGAAGCAGGCCTACGAATCGGTCGCGCGCGCGGGGGAGCTCGGCATCGTGGGGCTCACGAAGCCGGGCGCGACGCTCGAGATCGGCATCGACGCGCCCGCTGTGTGGAATCAGGTGCGAATCCGCCCCATCTTCAACGGGTCGGCGAACTTCTTGCGCGACATTCCGACCTTCGTCGACCTTTATCGGCAGGGTCGATTCCAACTCGACAAGTTCGTGTCACGCACGATCAGGCTCGACGAAGTCAACGACGCCTATGCGTCGATGGGCGAGCACACCGGCCGCACCGTCGTGACGTTCGCGTAGGGGGCCGGATGCTCGTGTCACGTTCGCTCGTGCGCGCGCGGCACAGGTAGGCTCCCCGCGACGAAAGGGGCCCGCCGTGGCCAAGAAGCGCGACAAAGCCGTTGGTGATGCGAAGCCGACGAACACATCGATGCGCAAGGCCGCCCGCGACGCCGCACGGGAGGCGATCGCCGCCGAGGGGCGGGCGATCATCGACCTCGTCGAGTCGGAGGCATTGGCCGCAGCCGCGGAAGCAGGCGGCGGTGCTGGTTCCGGTGCGAATGGCGACAAACGCTCGAAGCGTTCCAAGGGTTCGAAGGATGCCAAGGGCTCGAAGGGCGAGAAGGCGGGCAAGCCCGGCAAGGGTGAGAAGTCCGGCAAGGGCAAGAAGTCCGGCAAGTCCGGCAAGTCCAGCGCGACCGTCCGCGCATCCGGTGTCTCGAACCTTGACGACGCGAACGCGAGCACGGACTCCGACCCAGATGAGGGAGGGCCCGATTTCGCCCGCCTTACGGAGGAGATCGACGGGCTCGTGCGGCTCGTACGGCAGCACCGGCCCGAGGTGCGCCGGGCCGTTTTCGACTCGTACGTGACGGCCGTCGTCGAGTTCGGCGCGACGGCGAACGACCTCGGCCTCGTCGATGTTCGCGACGGGACGCTCGAGGGCACCGCGGACGATGCCTCAGCGGGTGAAGCGGATTCGCATGCCGCCTCGACTCCGGCGGTCGGCCCGCTTCGACGCTCGTTCGACGAGACCGCGGTCTCCGCACCGCGAGGTCCGGTCCGCGAAGCCCAGGGGTTCGAGCGGACGGCGACTGCCCCGCGCAGAGCCCGGTCGAGCGTCAACGGGGGCAAGTCGGGCGTCGCGCCGACGGCCGCAAGGGATGCGACTGATGCGGACCTCGATGAGACGGCGATCGGCGCGCCGGCGACCGAGTCGGCCGGGGCCGCCCCGCGCGGCGGGCGCCGACGCACGCCCGCGAAGGGCGCGCCGACGCTCGAAGAACTCGCGGCCGCGCAGCCGCCCCGGAACAACGACCAGCGCAACCTGCTGATCGTGCAGGCGCACGAACTCGCCGGAACATCCGCGACGCTGCCCGTGATCGAGGGCGCCTACGAGCGCATGGGATGGCGGGTTCCCGCCAATCTGCGGGCGTCGCTGCGGCAATCGCTGCGCAAGGGGCTCGTGCTGCTGAACGTCGACGGCGAGTCGTACCGGGCGGTGTGACCCGCGGATGCGCTCGTCGGCGAGACGCCCATCACGTTGATGTGGGAGCAGTTCGCCGATCTGGGGCCGCTCGAACGCCACGTGATCGATACGACGGGCCAGGTATCCGCGGACACGTTGCGTGCCGTCGGTCGACCGGCCGGAGCTAGGCGTGCGTTGCGTTCCGATCGGCCTGCAGCGCGTCGCGCACCCGTTTGCGCAGGATCTTGCCGATGAGCGACTTCGGCAGCTCGTCCCACACGACGTAGGTGCGCGGCACCTTGTAGTCGGCGAGGTGCTCGTGCGCGTGCGCTCGCGCGGCCTGCTCGTCGAACGATGCGCCCTCCTCGAGCACCACGACCGCCGTGACCGCCTCCGCACCGCCGCCTCGCATGATGCCGACGACCGCGACCTCGGCGACGCCGGGGAGCCGCGTAACGACCTGCTCGACCTCGCTCGGCGACACGTTGAAGCCGCCCGTGATGATCAGCTCTTTCTTGCGGTCGACGACCGTCACGAAGCCGTCATCGTCCTGCTGCACCAGATCGCCTGAGCGCAGCCAGCCGCCCTCGAGCAGCACTTCGGCCGTCTCCTCCGGGCGGTTCCAGTACCCCTGGAACACCTGCGGGCCGTGAATCAGCAGCTCGCCGGTCTCGCCGAGCTCGACCTCGCGCGACGTGTCGTTGGGGTCGACGACCTTGATGTCGGTCGAGGGGAAGGGGATACCGATCGTTCCCGTCTTGCGCTGCGGCGTGAACGGATTGCCGAGCGCAACCGGGCTGCACTCGGTCAGGCCGTAGCCCTCGACGAGCTGGCCGCCCGCGACCGATTCCCATCGCCCGACGATGGCGTCGTTGAGGGTCATCGCGCCAGAGATCGCGTAGGTCACGGTCGAGAGGTCGAGGGTTCCGTCGCGGGCGACCCGCGCGAGGCGGTCGTACATCGGCGGCACCGCCGGAATGAACGTGGCGGGATGCTGCTTCGCGGCATCGATGACGAGGTCCGGATCAAAGGTGGGGAAGAGGACGGTGCGCGCGCCGACGGAGAGGGAGTAGATCACGCTGAGCAGCACGCCGAAGGCGTGGAACATGGGCAGCACACCGTAGATGGTCTCTTCGCCGCGGCGAAACTCCGGCATCCATGCGGCGCCCTGTCGCGCGTTCGACCACAGGTTGCGGTGCGTGATCATGGCGCCCTTCGGGGTGCCGGTCGTGCCTGACGTGTACTGCAGGCAGGCAACGTCGTCAGGCCCGGGCGCCGGCGTGCGCTCGTCGAGCGTGCCGGCCTTCATGAGGGCGGCGAACGGCGTCGTGCCTGGCGCCTCAGCAGTCAGCTTCGCGCGCGACTCGCGGGCCTTCCCGATGGGCAGACGAAGCAGGAGGCGCATCCGGAGCGGCATTGCCGTCGTGACGTCGACCGACACGATCTCGCGGATGCCGACCTCTGGCGCGATCGCCTGCAGCGTCGGCGCGGCCTTGTCCCAGGTGATGACGATCGCGGCGCCGTGGTCGGCGAACTGCGTGCGCAGCTCGTCGCGCGTGTAGAGCGGGTTGTGCTCGACGACGATCGCGCCGAGCCGCAGCACGGCGTAGAACGCGATGACGTGCTGCGGGGCGTTCGGCATGACGAGTGCGACGCGGTCGCCTCGCCGCACGCCGAGGCGGCGAAGCCCGGCCGCGGCGCGCATGACCTGCGCCCGCAGCTGCCCGTACGTGGTCGACGCGCCGAAGAACACGAGCGCGTCGCTGTCGCGGAACTCGGCGGCCGCCTCGTCGAGGAGGTCGGGGAGCGAGCCGGTGGGAATTTCGATGTCGACGGGCGTCCCCTGGGCGTAGAAGCGGTTCCAGGCGCGCGACTCGTTGAGCTGCATTCGGTCAGCCTACTGACGCGCGGTGACGCGGGTGGCGGGTGGCGGTGCCGGATGCGCGGGGTTGCGAGCGCTGCGGCGGCGCGACACGCGCGGGCCGCGCTTCGTCGGTCGCCCGGTGTGCAGTTGTTCCCGGAATGACGCGTCACTCCGGGAACAACTGCACACCTGAGCTGGGGCGTGCGCGGCAGGCGGCAACTCCAGCGGGCGAGGCCTGTGGGCGCGCCGGGCATGTGGCGCCGCCCGGCGCCGGCGCGCGCCGCGCTGCTCGGACGCCTGCTACTCCGCGCCGCGCCCGAGCGCCCGAAGGGTCCAGCCGGCGGCCCTCCACGCGGCGTGGTCGAGGCAGTTGCGCGCGTCGATGACGCGGGGCGCGGCGACGGCGTCACGCAGCCCGGGTTCGGCCGGGTCGAGGTCGCGGAAGTGCTGCCACTCCGTCGCCACGACGACGATGTCGGCCCCGCGCACCGCATCGGCCGGCGACTCGGCGACCTGCAGCTCGGGCACGACGCGCGACGCGTTCGACATGGCCTCCGGGTCATAGCCGCGAACGGATGCGCCGAGGTCGATGAGCTGTCGCGCGACGTCGAGTGCGGGGGAGTCGCGCGTGTCGTCGCTGTTCGGCTTGAAGGCGAGGCCGAGCAGCGCCACAGTCACGCCGTCGAGACGGCCGTCGGCGCTCGCGGGACCGGCCATCTCGCGCACGAGTTCGACGACCCGGGCGCGGCGGCGGAGGTTGACGCCGTCGACCTCGCGAAGGAAGTGCAGCGACTCGCCGACGCCGAGCTCGGTCGCGCGCGCCTGGAACGCGCGGATGTCCTTCGGCAGGCAGCCGCCGCCGAATCCGATGCCAGAGTTCAGGAATCGGCGGCCGATACGCGGATCCATGCCGATCGCGTCGGCGAGCATCGTGACGTCGGCGCCCGTCTGCTCGCAGATCTCGGCCATCGCGTTGATGAACGAGATCTTGGTCGCGAGGAAGGCGTTCGCGCTCACCTTCACGAGCTCGGAGGTCGCGAGGTCGGTCACGAGGCGAGGGGTGTCGTCCGCCAAGATCTGCGCGTACACCTCGTCGAGCACGGCCGCGTCGCGCGCGCCCGCAGCGTCGTCGGCCGGTGTGCCACCGCGCACCCCGTACACGAGGCGGTCCGGGTGCAGCGTGTCCTTCACCGCGAATCCCTCGCGCAAGAACTCGGGGTTCCACGCGAGCGACGCCTCGGGCTGCGCGGCGACGATGCGCCCGAGCAGTCGGCTCGCCGTGCCGACGGGCACGGTCGACTTGCCGACGACGATCTCGCCGGGGCCGACGATGCCGGCCAATCCGTCGACCGCCGCGTTCACGTACGTCATGTCCGCCGCATCCGACCCCTGCTGCTGCGGTGTGCCGACGCCGACGAAATGCACGCGCGCGCCGCGGGCGAGTTCGAGGTCGGTCGAGAAGGTCAGGCGACCCGATTCGACCTGCTCGCGCAGCAGCTCGGGCAGGCCCGGTTCGAAGAAGGGGGCCTCGCCGCGGGTGAGCGCGTCGACCTTGCGCTCGTCGACGTCGATGCCGACCACCTCGTGCCCGAGCGAGGCCATGCCCGCCGAGTGCACCGCCCCGAGATACCCGCATCCGATCACGGAAAGTCGCATGGTCGTTCGTGCTCCTCGCTCTGACCGGATGACGCCGCGGCCAGACATGCAAGTCTGGCACCGATAGGTAAATCACGGGTGGCGCAGCCATTCCCAGGTTCGCGCGCGAAATCGGCTCCGAATGTCGGTGGGGTCGCCGAGAATAGGGGAATGACGCGCAAGGATTACGGCGAGCGCCGTACCGGCATGACGGCGGCGGGGCTCGACGACGCCTCGGCGACGATCCTGCACGTCGACATGGACGCGTTCTTCGTGGCGGTCGAGCTGCTCGAGCGGCCCGACCTGCTCGGCAAGCCCGTCATCGTGGGCGGTTCCGCCGGCCGCGGCGTCGTCTCGAGCGCGAGCTACGAGGCCCGCCGCTACGGGGTGCGCAGCGCCATGCCGATGACGCGCGCGCTGCAGCTCTGCCCGACTGCCGCCGTGCTCGACGGGCACATGCACAAGTACCGCGAGGCGTCAGAGCGCATCATGCGCATCTTCGGTGAGATCACGCCGCTCGTCGAGCCGCTCTCGATCGACGAGGCCTTCCTCGATGTCTCGGGTGCGGGGCGGATGTTCGGGTCGCCGACCGAGATCGCGCAGCTTCTCCGTCGGCGCGTGAAGGCTGAAACCGGCCTCACCTGTTCGGTCGGCGCGGCGTCGACGAAGTTCGTCGCGAAGCTCGCCTCTGGCACCTGCAAGCCCGACGGCATGCTCGTGATCCCGGCGGAAGAGACCATCCCGTACCTGCATTCGCTGCCCGTCGGCGCACTGTGGGGCGTCGGCCAAGCGACCGAAGACGCCCTGCGCCGGCGCGGCATCGGCACGGTCTTCGAACTCGCCCACACGCCCGTCGCGACGCTTGTGCGCCTCGTGGGCCGCGCATCCGGTGAGCGATTGCACGCGCTCGCGTGGGGTCGCGACGAGCGCACGGTCGAGACCGAGCGGCGCGAGAAATCGGTGAGCCACGAGCAGACGTTCGGGGTCGACGAGCCGAGCCACTCGGCGCTCGTGCTCGAGGTGCGGGGGCAGGCGGATGCGGTGGCGCAGCGACTGCGCAAGGCAGGCCTGGTCGCGCGGACCGTTTCGATCAAACTGCGCTGGGCCGACTTCACGACGCTGCAGCGTTCGCGGACCCTTTCGGACCCGAGCAACACGGGTCGCATCCTGTTCCGCGCGGCCCGTGAGCTGCTCGACGAAGCCCACGAGGACGGGCGGCCTGTTCGTCTGATCGGCGTGCGAGCGAGCGACCTGGTCGAGGCCGGCGACGCGACAAGCGCAACGCTGTGGAGCGACGACCACGACGACGAGTGGGACGCGGCCGAGCGCGCAGTCGACCGCGCGACCGAGCGATTCGGGATCGACGCCGTTCGCCCCGCCTCGCTGCTCGGGCGCCGCGAGCGCCGGGACGGCCGGCAGGGGTTGACGGAGCGGCCGAACGCGCCCGAGCGGGAGAACGACGAGCGCGGCTGACCGGTCCCCGCCCCGAAGGTCAGTCGAGCGCGTCGCCGACCTGGAGCGCCCCGACTACGTGCGTGCCGCGGTCGAGGGCCGCACCACGACCTCGACGGGGTGCTCGCGCTCGGCGCCCGATTCGACCGAGCCGTCGAGCAGGCCGAGCATGAGCTCGGCGGCGGCGACGCCGGCGGCGTGCGGCCCGAGGTCCAAGGCGGTCACAGGCGGCTCGACGAACTGCAGGGCCGGGTAATCGACGCACGACGCCACGGCGATGTCCTCGCCGGGGCGGCGGCCGGCGGCGTGGAGCACGGAGAGGGTCTCGACCGCGCCTCCGTCGGGGGCGACGATGATCGCGTCGACGTCGGGATGCTCGTCGAGCAGCACCTCCGTCGCGGCCCTGACCTGGTGGGACGGCGCCTCGAACGAGATCAGCCGGATGAGCGGTTCGAGGCCGCGCTCGACGCATCCGGCGCGGAAGGCGCGGGCGAGCGATGCCGTCCAGTCGGTGTCGTCC
>JBQDJW010000055.1:0-9483 GCA_052086425.1 Pseudoclavibacter sp.
CATCGTGTTGACGACCTTCAGCACCGATGACCACGTGCTGCAGGCGCTGCGGCAGCGGGCGCAGGGGTTCCTGCTGAAGGATGCCGACCCGAGGACGCTCATCGCCGGCATCGCGGCCGCGCACGCGGGCGAGCCGGTGCTCTCACCGTCGGTCGCCCGCACCGTGATCGCGGCGGCCACCGGAGCGGAACACGCGTCGCCGACGGCCCGCGCCGCCACCGAGTCGCTCACGGAGCGGGAGCGCGACGTCGCGATCCTCGTCGCGCGGGGGCTCACGAACGCCGAGATCGGCGCCCGACTGCACGTGAGCCTCGCGACGGTCAAGGCGAACCTGACGCGCGTGTTCCTCAAGCTGGGGACCGACAACCGAGTTTCTGCCGCCATGATCGTGCGCGACGCAGGCCTGCTCCGGGAGGACGGCTGAACCCGCGACGGGCACCCGCGAACCGTTCGCTGTCAGGCGCGTCGCGCCTCGGGCCTGCCATCATGCAGTGGTGAGAACACTGCTGAACATCATCTGGGTCGTCCTGTCGGGCTTCTGGCTCTTCGTGGGCTACATGCTCGCGGCGCTCGTGATGTTCGTGCTCATCGTGACGATCCCGTGGGGCATCGCCGCGGCGCGGATCGCCGTGTACTCGCTGTGGCCGTTCGGGCGCGACGTCGTCGAGAAGCCGTCGACCGGCGTCGGCGCGCTCGGCGCCGCACTCGGCAACATCGTGTGGGTCCTGCTCGCCGGTTGGTGGCTCGCGATCGAGCACATTCTCAGCGGCATCGCCCTCTGCGTGACGATCATCGGCATCCCGTTCGGCATCGCCAACTTCAAGATGGTGCCAGTCGCCCTCCTGCCGCTCGGGAAGCAGATCGTCGACAAGCCGTAGGCGTTGAACGCGTCGGCGATCGCTCCTCTCGTGGCCGTGACGTCGATCGTTCAGCCGCGGCGTTTGCTCGTGGGGAGTCGACTCTTGGGCAGGTCCACGGGCCCGGTGACGGAGAGTTCGTCTTCCCAGACTTCGATGCCGTGCACCCCGGGGAGACGATCCTTCGTGAAGACCGGGTCTCTGCCGTCTCGACGTTGCTTGATGTAGTCCTTGAGCAGCCGGAACGCGATCCCGGACAGCAGTGCGATGGCGACGAGGTTGACGATCGCCATGAATCCCATGGCGCCGTCGGCGAAGTTCCAGACGACATCCGCGGACAGGACGGCGCCGACGAGGACGGCGACAATCGAGAGGACACGGTAGCCGAGCAGCACGCCGCGCTTGCCGGTGATGAACTCGATGTTCGATTGCCCGTAGTAGTAATTGCCGAGGATCGAGCTGAACGCGAGCAAGAAGATGATGATGCTCAACAGGATGTTGGACCAGTCGCCGAGTGCGCCGGAGATCGCCCCCTGGGTGAGGCCGATGCCGCGTTCCGCGTTCGCGAGATCGGGGACGGAGACCAGGACGATGAATGCCGTGATCGAGCAAACCAGGAATGTGTCGAAGTAGACGCCGAGGGTCTGGACGAGCCCCTGTTTGACCGGGTGCGTGACGGCGGCGCTTGCACCGGCATTGGGGGCGGAACCGAGGCCGGCCTCGTTGGAGAACATGCCGCGCTTGATACCGGTGAGGATGACGTATCCGAGCGTCGCGCCGACGACTTCGTTCACACCGAATGCCTGGGTGAAGATCGTCGCGAACACCTCGGGGAGCCGGTCGATGTGGATCACAACGATGACGAGACCGAGAAGCAGGTAGAGCAGCGCCATCAGGGGAACGAGCGTCTGCGTGACGGAGGCGATGCGGCGAACTCCACCGAAGACGACCAGAGCCATGAGCGCCGCAAGTGCGATGCCGATCGCCCATGGGAGCCAACCAACGACGTCGTCTCCGAAACTCCCGGCGATGGTCGCCTGGATGGTGTTGGCCTGCAGTGAGCTGAATGCGATGGGGAAGCAGATGATCAGGATGATCGCGAAGATCACGCCCATCCAGCGTGCCCGGAGCCCGCGTTGCATGTAATACGCGGGACCGCCCCGGAATCCGTCTGCATCACGAGTTTTGTAGAGCTGAGCGAGGGTGGACTCGATGAACGCGGATGCGCCCCCGATGAACGCCATGAGCCACATCCAGAACACCGCGCCAGGGCCGCCGATCGCGATCGCGGTCCCGACACCCGCGATGTTTCCGACGCCGACTCGCGACGCTGCGGAAATCGTGAAGGCCTGGAACGCGGAGACCGATTGCGGCTCCCCTGAATCCTTCTTGGGCGTTTTGTCGGTGAGGATGCGGAACATCTCCGGAATGAGCCGGAATTGCACGATGCCGGAGCGCACCGTGAAGTACAGCCCAAGAAGCACCACCAACGGGAGCACAATCCAGGTCCAGAGGTTGTCGCCCCAGGTCAGAAGCCAGTCATTCACAGCGTCCATCCCGACAGTATGACCAAACCTCACTCGCACCGATAGTGCGCATTTCTGGATGGGATGTCCACGGACGCGGCCGGGTCCGGAATGCCGCACGGAACGGTGCGGTCATCCCGACGCGGTGCAGGTTCCGTCGTCTCGCCGAGGCGGTGCTGTCGACGGCCCAGTGACGGCTGAGACCCGCGACTGAACTGAGCCGATCACGTGGCACGGTCGCCGTCGCCGCTACCGTCGTCCTCGCCGAACAGCGGCCGCTCGCGCCACCGCCCGAATCGGTAATACAGGAACGCGCACAGGCTGCTGATCACGAGGCTCGCGCCCATACCGATCGGGATGCCGATTTCGCCGAACAGGTGTGCCGCGAGCCAGGTGAGGGGAAACCGAAGAACCCAGAACGACACGATGTTGAGCACGAGCACTGCGATCATCGCGCCGGCCGCGCGCACGATTCCGTTGAGGACGAAGTTGATGCCGAGGAACGGATAGCACAGCGCGATCACCCGCAGATACTGAGCGGCGAAGGCGACGGCCGGCTCGTCGTCCGGCAGGAACATCCGCACCGCGGGCTCGGCGAAGATCACGAGCACGATTGCGATCGCGACCATGCAGGCCAGATTCGCGAGCACGGTCGCGCGCGAGATCTGGCGCACGCGACCCCAGTCTCCGACGCCGATGTTCTGGCCGGCCATGCTCGACGCCGCGATGCCGAGCGCCTGGGCTGGCACCATGATGAGCGCGTCGAGCCGCTGGGCTGCGCCGAAACCGCCGACGACGTCGCCGCCGAACGAGTTGACGACGCTCATGATCGCGGCCGCCCCGCCCGAGATGACGGCCATTTGCAGACCGGCCGGGATGCCGAGGCGCAGAATGAGCCGCGTCTCGCGCCAGGCCGGTAGACGGGGCACCTGCAGCGGCGCGAGTTTGCGGAGCGCGACGTGCGTGAGCCCGTAGACGAACGCGACTCCCTGCGAGACGACGGTCGCGATGGCGGCGCCGCGAACGTCCCACCCGAACACCTCGATGAAGACCGGATCCAGCACAACGTTCAGCAGCACTGCCACGATCACGAACCGCATCGGCGTTCTGCTGTCGCCGAGCGCGCGCAGCACCGTGCTGATGAAGTTGTAGCCGAACAGGAACAGCATGCCGAGGAACGTGATCTGCAGGTACTCGCGAGCGGACTCCAATATCGCGAGCGGCGTTCCCATGAGGCGGAGGAGCGGCTCGGCGAGCGCGAAGCCCGCGATGCCGAGGACGAGCGACAAGGCGAACAGCACGACGACGAACGCGTTCAGCGAGCGGCGGAGACCGCCGTGGTCGCCGCGCCCCTTCAGTTGAGACAGCACGGGGAGGGCCGCGTTCGTCATGCCGATGACGAACGACAGCACCGTGAACACGATCGTCGTCGACACCGCGACCGCGCCGAGCGCTTCGGCTCCGAGCAGGTTGCCGACCCACAGGCTGTCGACGAACTGGTACGACACCTGCAACAGGCTGGCCAGCATGAGCGGGCCAGAGAACACCACGAGGTGGCGCCACACGCCGCCGCGGGTGAAATCGTGCTGCGGGCTAGTCACGGGCGTGCACCTGGAACGTCAGAATGCCGGGGATATGCCCGCGACTCGTGGCCTCGACCCCGCCGGGTTCGGCACAGCGGTTCCGATCCGCGTGCCGCGCGTCGGGGGTGCGGATGCTGGTTCCCATCAGGTCGAGGATGCCACGGGATCACTCACCACACTCCTCCAGCACCCGACCGAGAGTCGGGCGAAGGGCTGAATCGCCGACTACGCCGCCGGGCGCCTCGCAGAACGCTCGGCGAACCGGTCGAGGGCGTCGAGAATGTCCTGCGCTCGATAGACCCGCCCGCGCCTCCGATGCGCGCTCGTCGACGCCTGCAGTACGCGATCGTCGACGAGCCGGTCGAGATGCCGCTGTACGTTGCTCGGGGCGATGCCGAGCCGTTCAGCGGCGAGTCGCGCCGTGAACACCGGCTGATCAATGGCGTAGTCGAGCACATCCCACGCCCGCGAATGCGCCCGAATACTGAGCGTCTCGCGAAACCGAGTGCGAATCGACCTGACCTCTTCGACCAACTGTGTCGCGTTGGCGACGCTCCGGGTCACGGCCTCGCGCCCGGCGCGCAGGATGGGCGCGGCGTCGCCAGCCTGGTAGCTCGCGAGCGCGTTGAAGTAGCCGTCGGTGTCCGTCAGGAGGCCCGCCGACACTGGCACCAAGGCTCGCCTCGTGATGCCACGCCGCCGGAGCTGCGCCTGCAGCAGCGCCCGCCCGGTGCGCCCGTTCCCATCCCGGAACGGGTGGATGGTCTCGAACTGCGCATGTGCGATGAGGGCCTGCGCGAACGCCGGCACGTCGTCCCTGGCGGCGAACGCCGACCAGTCCGCCATGAGCTCGGGCACGAGCTCCGCCGGCGGGGCGACGAAATCCGCACCGTGCGGAGACGTACTGCTCGTTCCGACCCAGATCGGGTCGGAACGCCACTCGCCGGGCGCGAGCCGCGGCTGGTCGGCGAGCAGCGAGGCGTGAATGCCCCTCGCGAGATCCGCACCGACGTCGCTCGCCTCCGTCAACGCCGATCGCAGCGAACTCCCGGCCGCCGCGATAAGGCGCGCCCCAGAACGGTCCGACTCGCCGATCTCGGCGGCGACGACCTGGCGAGCCTTCGCGTCGACGCGCTCGATCTGCGAGCTCGACAGGGCCTCCGAGCGGACGAGCAGGGTCGCGAACGCCGACAGCTCGCCGCCGAATTCGTCGTCGAACGCCCGCAGCTCAAGGGTCGCGCGTTCGAGTTCACCCGCGATCGACGGCGGGATGCTCGGGTTGAGATCTGCGATGTTCTGCGGCACGGATGCGCGATACGACTCCCCCGCATGCGGCACGAGCGAGTAGTCGGTGTACCGACCTGCCTCCGGCCACCACACCTGCTCGACGCCGGTGACGGGCGCGATGGAAATCCGTGTGCCGTCGTCGTTTCGAAGGTTCACTCGTCACTCCTTTCGCCGCCCGCTCACCGCATCCGTGCTGACTCGCTCGCGCGGCCACCGCTCGGCGCAAGTGAGAAACGCACTCGCCCACGTTATCACTTTTGCAAAAACTGATAACAAACCTTCTCCTGCTCCTCAGTTCTAGGGATGCCCGCGCGGCCATCGCAGACACGCCGACGTGACCTGTGATTTTCACCGCATCAGACACACGACTTCCACGAAATGTCTGAGGGTGCCACCACGGTTCGTATCGACGGCAACGTCACCGAATCCCCCCCCAGGACGCCGGCGCACGCCCGAAGATCACGGACCCGCAGCTCGCGGGCACCGAGCTCAGACGTTCAGAATTCCCGAGTGCGGAGCATCCGCGTTCGGAACTCATGAACTCGAGGCTCGCAACTCCGCGAATTCCCTCGTGCGCTGCGCACAACGCGAAAGGACATCACCAGCATGTCTCAGCAGTTCCCCCCGTCCGCGCCGACCCCGTCGGCCGCACCACCACCGCCGACATCGGCCGCTCCCCAGGCCCCGGCGTACAACATCGCATCCGGCGACGTCTCGACAGGCGCCCCGTCGAAGTCGTTCATCGCCACCTGGCTGCTGTCATGGTTTCTCGGCGGCATCGGTGTCGATCGGTTCTACCTCGGCAAGATCGGCACCGGGATCCTGAAACTCGTCACCTTCGGCGGCCTCGGCCTCTGGTGGCTCATCGACCTCATCCTCGTGCTCGCGGGCGCAACCCGCGACAAGATGGGGATGCCCCTCGCCCACTACCGGGAACACCGCAAGATCGCGTGGATCGTCACGGCGGCCCTCGTCGTGCTCTCGATGATCATCGGGGCGATCAGCGGCGCCGCAGGCGGTGCGAGCAGCACCTCGGCCGACGACGCCCCCGCCCTGGAGGAACCGGCCGCCCCGAACGATGCGGCCGAGCCGGCAGGCGACGCGCCGGATGCGCCCGGAGAGGCCGACGAAGCGACCGAACCCGACCCCGCGGACGACGCGGGTGGCGCGGCCGCGTGGGCCGACGAAGCATTCGGCACGTTCGAGCCGGTGAACGCCTCGGGCTCGGGCGACGACATGATCGCGCTGCCGGACAGCGCAAGCGGCGGCCTGGTCACGTTCACGCACGAGGGTGACGGCCACACTGCCGTCACGGTGCTCGACGCCTCCAGCGAGTCGACCGGCGAACTGCTCGTCAACGCGATCGGGGCATACTCCGGCGCGACCGCGTGGGGCGTGACGGGCCTCGGCGATGGCACCACCCTGCAAGTCACCGCGAGTGGACCGTGGAACCTCACGATCGAACCGATGAGCTCTGCTCCCTCGCTCGGATCCGGCACGGAAGGCAGTGGCGACGTCGTCGTCCTCTACGAGGGCGATGCCGGCACGCTCGCCGTCACCAACGACGGAGCCGGCCACTTCGCCGTGACGCAGGACACGGGCTCCGCCTTCGAATACGGCCTGCTCGTGAACGACATCGGCCCGTACGACGGCTCCGTCGCCATCAAGGCCGGCCCGTCGCTCGTGACCGTCACGTCCGATGGCAACTGGTCGCTCGCGATCAGCTAACCGTCGCACTCGCATCCCGACGCGGGCGTCCAGGCATCTCGAACGCCTGGCCCCCGCGTCGTCGCGCTCGCGAGTACGCTCCGATCGTGACCGACACGACGAATCCGGACGGCGCCAGGCGACAACTGCTCGCCGCATCCACGACACTCGGCTGGGACGGCCGCCTGCCAGAATTGCCGGACGTCGAGGCCGCGCGCCGCGCCGCCGTACTGATCCTGTTCGGGGTGCTCGACAGCGTTCCCGCGTCAGTTCCGGATGCGGCCGTCGCCCGAGACTTGGACGTGCTACTGCAGCGTCGCTCCCCGTCGCTCAACTCCCACCCGGGCGAGGTGTCGTTCCCCGGGGGACGCCGCGACCCAGGCGACACCGACGCCGCCGCCAACGCGCTGCGCGAAGCCGAGGAGGAGACCGGCCTCGATCCCGCGAGCGTCGAGGTGCTCGCAACGCTCCCCGACGCACCGCTCCGTGCAAGCAATCACCGGGTCACGCCCGTGCTCGGGTGGTGGACGACGCCCTCGCGCGTCGCGGCCGTCGACCACGCCGAGACGGTCGAGGTGTTTCGCGTTCCCGTCGCGCAGTTGCTCGACCCGGCGACGCGCTTCACGACGGTCGTCAGATTCGACGGGCTCGAGTTCCGCGGGCCGGCATTCGACCTCGACCGGGTCATCGTCTGGGGGTTCACGGCGATGCTGCTCGACAGGATCTTCGACGCCGCCGGATGGACGATTCCCTGGGACGCCGGCGACGCCCGCGAGATCGTGCGCCGCGGCAGCTCACCGGTCGAACCGCGGCGATAGCGGACGGTCGACTGGTGGGTGCCGCCGGTCGAGAAGCCGAGAGGGCGTCTGGCACGCGCGGGGTACCCTGTGTCGGTTGCCGCTCGTGCCGCGCTCGCCAACTCGGAGGTACCCGTGAACCACACTCGACGCGCCGTCTTCGGCATCGCGTCGGGCGTCTCACGCGCCCGTGGTCGCGCATCCGGCACCGCACACCGGCCGATGGCTACCTCGCCCGTGGCAACGTCGAGAACGTCCGCGGCGGCTACCCTCGGCGGGCTCGATCGCGGCGTCAAGGCCATGCTCACGGCAGGCCTCGCGACGGTCGGCGCCCTCGCAGCCCACGTCGCAGGCGGC
Source organism: Pseudoclavibacter sp. (assembly GCA_052086425.1). Classification (GTDB taxonomy): domain Bacteria; phylum Actinomycetota; class Actinomycetes; order Actinomycetales; family Microbacteriaceae; genus Pseudoclavibacter. Next base: position 8,115 of record JBQDJW010000055.1, read on the forward strand.
GGCGCCAGTCCCGGCGTGGCCCAGACGATCATCGCCGTCGCGATCGCCGCACTCGTCGCGCTGCCGCTCAGCGGACGCGCCGTCTCGCCCGCACGACTCGCGGCAGTCGTCGCAGCGAGCCAGGCGCTGTTCCACCTCTTCTTCCTCGTCGGCGAACCCTCGAACGCCGCACTGATCTTCACGCAGGCGCCCGGTCACGAGCACCACGCCGTGATCGCGCTCACGGGCGAAACGCCCCTGCTGAGCTCGCACGCACTGCACCTGACGCCCGCGATGATCGCGGCCCACCTCATTGCGGCCGCCCTGACGCTTGTTGCGCTCCACAGCGGCGAGAGGCTCATCGAGCGTGTCGCCGAGGCGGCTCGCGGCGCCTGGCGCGGACTCCGATGGATCGTCGCCGCGGTCGCAGCAGCCGAGCGACTCGACCCGCCGAACGGCCCCGCCCGACCGCGTGCACTGCAGGTCTGGCCGGCCCCGGCCAAACTCGACGCGCTGTTGCGCGCCTGGCCCGGATCGAGGCGCGGCCCGCCGCTCCTCGCCCTCGTCTGACGACGCGCATCTCCCGCGCAGCGCGCACTGCGTGCGCAACACGCGATGTGCGCCACTCGATTCGTTTGCGCGCCGTGATCGCCTCTCCGCTCCACCGGCGGAACCGGTTCAGGGCCCGAGACCGACGCACGCGCAGAAGCGACAGCCCGAGCCCGACGCAGAGGCGGCGCAAGCCGCGGCGAATCCAGCAACAACAGGCTGCGGCAGATCACCCGCCGCACACACAACTCAGACAGAAAGGCGCATCCATGCGCAATCACACCGGTTCGCCCGCTCGCCCGGGCCCAACATTCACCGCGCTCGAACGCGGCTCACGACACCGCGCCCTGGCGCTCGTCGGCGCTTTCCTCACGGCCTTCCTCGTCGCGCTCGGCCTGATCGGCGGGCTCGGCGCGTCACCCGCGAGCGCGCACTCTCAGCTCATCGACTCCAGCCCGCAGGCCGACGAAACCTTCGACACGCCGCCGACGGAGGTGACGCTCACGTTCAATGAGGAGCTCATCGATTACGGCGGGGGCATCGAGGTCGTCGATGCCGACGGGACGGACTGGACGAATGGCGATCTCGCCGTCAGCGGTCAGACAGCCACGATCGCCGTCGCGTCCGACATGCCAGCGGGTGACTTCGAGGTTCGGTGGCAGGTCACATCGGCCGACGGGCACCCGGTCAGCGGAGTGATCGCCTTCACCGTCACGACCGGCGGCGAGGGCGCGACGGACGTCGACCCGGCCGAAGCGACAGACCCGGCCGAGTCGACGGAGCAGACCAGCGGCAGCGACGCCTCCGACTCCGAGTCATCTGGCTTCGCCGGCGAGAGCAG
>JBQDJW010000056.1:0-9357 GCA_052086425.1 Pseudoclavibacter sp.
CCCGACCGTGTTGTGAATCGCCTCGATGCTGCGCATGCGCCACGGAACGAGGGGTTCGACACCCGCCGACGCGAACGCGGCGAGCGTGCGCTGCAGCGATGGCTCCTCGTCGAGAAAGATCGCCGGATGCGCAGCCAAGTCGCGCATCCTCAGTTCCGGTTTCGTCGCGAGGGGGTGGTCTGGACTCATCACGGCCATGCGGCGGCCCTCGCGCAACACGGTGGGGGAGCATCCGGCGATGAGCTGCGCGCGGTAGATGACGGCGAGCTGCACGCGCCCCGCGAGCAGCTCCTGCTGCACCTCGCCGCCCGAGCCCTCGAAGAACCGCAGCGACACATCTGGGTGTCGATCGGCGAACCAACCGATGATCGCCGGAGTCGTGTGCTGCGCGAGCGTGCGGTAGACGCCGATGGACAGGCGGCCGCTCAGGCGCCCGCGCACCTCGGCGACGATCGACGACACCTTGCCGACCTCGTCAAGCACGCTGCGGGCGTGAGCCGCGACGGCGACCCCCTCGGCCGTGAGCGTCACCCCCTGGCCGGGGCGACGGATGACGAGCCGTGTGCCGATGCGCTGCTCGAGCTGTCCGAGCGCGACGCTGACCGCGGCCTGCGAGACCCTGCACGCCTCGGCGGCGCCCGTCATCGACCCGGCGTCGGCGATCGCCGCGAAGTACTCGAGTTGGCGCAGCGTGATCTCGCTCATAGCTGTAGTTAATACCACTGGCTAGGTCTTTTCGTTTGATTGGGGAGCATCCGTGGCGGAGCATTGAGCAACAACCGGAAGGATCACACCGACGTGAGCACCGACGCAGAGTTCGCCGCCGCAGCAGGCGCCGCCCCCGCCAAGACCACCTCCACCACTGACGCGAATGGCACGCAGGCCGCCGCCGGCCAGCGCGACTCCCCGTCACCGCACATCATCGCCCTCGGCACCGCCGGCGGCCCGCGCTGGTGGTCCGACGAGGCCGGGCGCCCGCTCTTCGGCATCTCGACGGCGATCGTCGTCGGCGACCGCTGGTACCTCGTCGACTGCGGCGACGGCGCGGGGCACCAGGCCAAGGCCGCCGGGCTCGACATGGCGAAGCTCGCCGGCATCTTCGTGACGCACCTGCACTCCGATCACGTCGTCGATCTGCCGAGCCTGATCCTCTTCGGCCTGTTCGAGCGCAAGAGCCGCACGCTGCCGACGATCCCGATCGTCGGTCCCGGCGATCGCGGCAAGCTCACGCCGCTGTCGCCGCGCGCGACCGCGGTACCCGAGCCCGTGGCGCCCCAGCGTCCGACCCCCGGCGTCGCCGGAATGCTCGACGGCCTGCTCGCGGCCTACGCGACCGATATCAACGACCGCATCTTCGACTCGCTCGCCCGCAGCCCCCGCGACACGTTCGAGGCCCGCGAGATCGACCTCGGCGGCGTGAGAGGCTTCGACCCAGACACGACGGTGTCGCCCGAGATGGAGCCCATCGAGGTGTTCGGCGACGACCTCGTCACCGTCACCGCGACTCTCGTGTCGCACCACCCCATGGCGCCCGCGTTCGCCTACCGCTTCGACACGGCCGATGGCTCGGTCACGATCTCGGGCGACACCGCCCCGTGTGACAACCTCGTGCGCCTCGCGCGCGACACCGACCTGCTGCTGCACGAGGCCATCGACCTCGACCGCCTCGCGAGCCAGTACACCGACACTGAAATGCTGCGGGCGACGATGGACCACCACCGACGCTCGCACACGACCCCGGCGGATGCCGGGCGAATCGCGACCCGCGCGGGGGCACGACGGCTCGCGTTCCACCACCTCGTGCCCACGCACACGCACCCGAAGGTGTGGGAGGACGCGCGCGAGACCTTCGACGGCCCGCTTTTCATCCCGAACGACCTCGACACCCTCAGCTTCGCCCGCACGGCCGAGCCCGCCGTCGCCGGCTGACCGGCACTGGCGCGCCCCGCGACCAACCAACTCCAGGAGTCAACGATGACTGAAACCTCGAAGACCGAGGCGGTCGATACGGCATACGCCGCGTCGGATCGCGACATGCGCCGCATCCTGCTCTCGAGCCTCGCAGGAACAGCGCTCGAGTACTACGACTTCATCCTCTACGCGACAGCCGCCGGCATCGTGTTCAACAACGTGTTCTTCTCGGGTCTCGACCCGACGGCGGCGCTCATCGTGTCGTTCGGCACGCTCGCCGCCGGCTACGTCGCCCGCCCGCTCGGCGGCATCATCTTCGGCAACATCGGCGACCGGGTCGGCCGCAAGACGATCCTCATGCTGACGGTGCTCATCATGGGCGTCACCTCGACGTTGATCGGCCTGCTGCCCGCAACCGACACGATCGGCATCTGGGCTCCGATCCTGCTCGTCACGCTGCGCGTCGTGCAGGGCATCGCGGTCGGCGGCGAGTGGGGCGGGGCGACTCTCGTCGGCTTCGAGAACGCGAAGAAGAAATCGCGCGGTTTCGCGGCGGCGTTCGCCTACATGGGCGCGCCGACCGGCACCCTCGTCGGCACGCTGATCCTCGCCTGGATGGCGACGATGCCGCAGGATCAGTTCCTCGCCTGGGGCTGGCGCGTGCCGTTCCTCCTCTCGGCCTTCTTCATGCTCATCGTCATCTTCATCCGCCGCCGTGTGAGCGAGTCGAAGGTGTTCACCGACGCCGTCGCCCGGGCGCCGAAGCGTCCGAAGACACCGCTCGTCGAGCTCGTCGTGCATCACTGGCGCCCGCTGCTCCGCGCCTTCGCCGTCGGCATCTCCGGCCAGGCCGCGCAGGGACTCATGGGTGCGTGGGCCGTCGCATACGTCGTGGCGCAGGCCGCGCACGAGCAAAGCGTCGTGCTGCTGCTCAAGTCGTCGGCCGCCGTGACGACGATCATCTTCATCATCATCGCCTCGCGCCTCTCCGATCGCATCGGCCGCCGACGCGTGCTCGTGTTCGGCAATCTGCTCGGCATCGCGCTCGCGTTCCCGATCATGTGGATGCTCGAGGCCGACAGCGTCGTGATGTTCTTCTTCGCGATCTTCCTCGGCTTGTCGGTCGTGCAGGGATTCTCGGCCGGCCCATACGGCGCGTATGCGGGGGAGCAGTTCCCGACCGCGGTCCGCAACTCGGGCGCATCCGTCGCTTATCAGTTCGCCGCGACGGCCGGCGCCGGCTTCACGCCCATGATCGCGACGGCGCTTGCGGGCCTCGGCGGCGGACGGCTCTGGCTCGTCGCGCTGCTCTGGATCGGCTTCGCGCTGGTGAGCCTCATCGGCCTGCTGACGGGGCGCGACCGCTCGCGACTCGGCATCGACGAGCTCGACGGAGTGCCTGCGGCGACCGGGGCGGCGAGCACGACAGGAGAAGCCGCGCCCGAGACCGAGGCGGCGATCGGAAACCGCTGACGGGAACCGCAGCCGGCGGCCCGCAGCCGGCGGCCCGCGAAACACAATCTTCACCGCGGGGCGAACATGCTTCTTCCGTCGTGGTCGATCGTCCCAGTAGCATCGCGGAATGGAGACGATCGAAGCCGTTCTCGGCACGCTCAGTTCGGCCGTATGGGGGCCCTGGTTTCTCATTCCGCTGCTGCTCGGCACGGGGTTGTTCCTGACGATTCGGCTGCGATTCCTGCAGTTCCGATCGCTCGGGCCCGCCCTGCACCTCGGGCTCATCCGAAGAAAAGACGACACCGCGAAAGGTGATATCTCTCAGTTCCAGGCGCTGACGACGGCGCTCGCCGCGACCGTCGGCGTCGGCAACATCGTCGGCGTCGCGACCGCGATCGCGATCGGCGGGCCCGGCGCCCTGTTCTGGATGTGGGTCACGGGCCTCGCCGGAATGGCGTCGAAATACAGCGAGTCGTTCCTGGGCGTGCGCTTCCGCACGACAGATGCGCGTGGTGAGAAGAGCGGAGGACCGCAGTACTACCTCGAGCGGGCGATCAAGGGGCCGTTCGGGAAATTCCTCGCCCTGTGGTTCGCGATCTTCGCGATTCTCGCGTCGTTCGGCATCGGAAACATGACCCAGGGCAACGCGGTCGCGACGCAGCTCGAGCACACGTTCGGCATCCTTCCGATCATCACGGGCATCGTGCTCACGGTGCTGGCGGGTCTCGTGCTGATCGGCGGGGTCAAGGCGATCGGTCGCGTCACGGCCGCATTCGTACCGTTCATGATCGTGCTCTACCTGATCGTTGGCCTCTGGGTGCTCATCGTGAACGGTCCGAACCTCCCCGCGACGCTCGGCATGGTGTTCACCGAGGCGTTCACCGGCTCGGCCGCCGCGGGCGGCTTCACCGGCTCGGTGTTCATGATCGCCCTGCAGATGGGTGTCGCGCGCGGCATCTTCTCGAACGAGTCGGGCATGGGATCCGCGGCGATCGCGGCGGCGGCGGCGCGCACGACGCACCCCGTGCGTCAGGGACTCGTCTCGATGACGCAGACATTCATCGACACGATCATCGTCGTCACGTTCACCGGGCTCATCATCATCTCGTCCGGGGCGTGGACCGCCGGCGAGGATGCGGCAGGAACCATGACGTCGCTCGCCTTCTCGACCGCGCTGCCTGGCAACTTCGGCGGCATCGTCGTGTCGCTCTCGATCGCCTTCTTCGCGTTCTCGACGATCCTCGGCTGGGCGTATTACGGCGAGCGCTGCTGCGAGCGATTGTTCGGGAAGTGGGGCATCTACGTCTATCGCGTCGTCTTCACGCTCGTGGTGTTCGTCGGCTGTACGACGGAGCTCACGCTCGTGTGGACGTTCTCCGATGTCATGAACGGTCTCATGGCCGTGCCGAACCTCATCGGCCTGCTGGTCCTCTCGGGACTCATCGCCCGCGAGACGAAGCACTACCTCGAGCACGACCCGAAGCTGAAGGCGACTTCCGCCGAGGTCGACGAGATCATGGCAGGTCAGACGCGGCACGACTGACGGATGCAATGACGACGACGGACCCGGGCGCGGTCATCCGTGAGCGAGCAGATCGCTGAACGGACCAGGCTGCGCCCGGAGCTCGCCGGGCGTGCCGTGCTGCACGAGGCGGCCCCCGTCGAGCACGAGCACCTGATCTGCCTGCGCGATCGTGTCGAGGTCGTGCGCGATCACGAGCACACTGCCGCGGCGCGCGAGCTCGCGGGCCGCGATGCCGACCAGGCGGGTGTTCTCCGGGTCGAGTGCGCTCGTCGCCTCGTCCATGATCGTCAGGGGCGCGCCCTTCAGGACGGCCCTCGCCACGCAGACCCGTTGCCGCTGGCCGCCGGACAAACGCCCTCCGCCCGGCCCGACAGGCGTCGCCAGCCCGTCCGGCAGGTCGGCGACGAACGGCGCGAGGCCGGTCGTCACGAGCACGGCCTCGACCTCGGCATCCGTGGCATCGGGCTTGCCGAGGCGGATGTTCTCGCCGATGGTCGCGTCGAGGAGCGTGTCGTCCTGCAGCACGGTCGCGAGATGCCGAGCGTGCTCGTGCATCGGCAGTGATCGCACGTCGTCGCCTCGAAGCAACACGCGCCCGGACGACGGGTCCCAGAACCTCGCGAGCAGCCGCGCAAGCGTGGTCTTGCCGGCGCCGGATGCTCCGACCAGTGCGGTGAGGCCGGTTTCCGGCAGTGAGAACGACACGTCGTCGAGGACAGCCGCGTCGTCGTAGCGGAACGAGATGTGCTCGACCCGGATGAGATCGCCGGACGACGCCGGTGGCCGGGCCGGCTCGGCCGCCGCCCCGCGAGGCAGGGCCGGCAGCGGCGGCTGATCGAGCACCTCGCCGAGGCGCTCGAGGACGCCGCGCTGCAGGCGGAGCCCGGCGGCGAGCTCTGCGCCGGCGGAAGCGATCGACGAGAGCCGGGCGATCACGATCGTCGCGCCGAGGAACCCGGGCACGGTGATCGTCGCCCCCGTCACCCACGCGATGCCGAGGGCGATCATGAGGCCGAATGCGACGTTGAGCGTGAGACTGAACGCCACCAGCCCGGGGATGACGGTTCCGGCCGATCGCAGCGACGCGTCGCGCACGTCGTCGATGGCGCGGCCGAGCGCGTCGCCTCGATCGTCGGCGTCCGATGCCGACTCGACGTCGGGGTCGGAGCCCGGATCCCGGTCCGGACGCCCATCGGTGCGGATGACCGGTTGCAGCGTCGCGTACTCGAGCACGCGTCTCGTCGCGAGCTCTCCGACGCGGTGTCTCCGCGCATCAACGCGCTGCGCGAGGCGGTCGCTCGCGCGGCTCACGAGGAACGCGACGACCGAGGACGCCACGACCGCGGTCGTGTAGCGCCAGTCGATCAGCGCGAGCGTGCACCCGGCCGCGATGGGGGTGACGATCGCCGTGACGGCGGGGCGGAGCAGAATCGCGGGGTACGACATGGACTGCGGTACGCCCGCGGTCGCGAGGTCGATGACCTTGGCGCGGCGTGCGGACGTGAGCCAGCCGAGCGGCAGGGTCGCGAGGTGCTCGCCGAGCCGCAGGTGCAACGCCCACGACGCGTCCGAGCGGAACGCCGCGAGCTGCGCCGCCCACTGCACGACCACGAACGCGACGATGGCGGCAGCGAGGGCGAGCATCCACGCGGTCGCATCGGTGCCGTGCCTGAGGCACTCGGCGATCGCGACGCCGGCGAGACCGAGGGCGATGCCCTGCAGTGCAGCCGCCGCCACGAGCCGGGCGACGAGGAGAAGGAGCCGCCGCCGGTTCGCTGAGGGGAGCAGGCGAAGGAGCGTGCGCAGCATCAGCGGTGCCCTTCCTGATCGGTGTGACGTGCGGCGCCGGGCGACGCCGCGCGCGGTCGTGCGCGTTGCGCGGCCGGATCCTGCAGCGCCTGCGCCCGCCAGAGCCGAAGGTAGGCGGGGCACCGTTCGAGGAGCTGCTCGTGCGTGCCGTCTCCCACGAGACGTCCGCCGTCGAGCACGACGATCCGGTCGGCGTCCCGCGTGAGGTGCAGGTGGTGCGCGATGAGTACGACGAGGCGCTCGCGGGCCTGGTCGTGCAGCGATTCGAGGATGCGTGCGCGCGTCACAGGGTCGAGCGACGCGAGCGCCTCGTCGAGCACGAGGGAGTCGGGTTCGCGCACGAAGGCGCGGGCAAGCGCGATGCGTTGCCGCTGGCCGCCGGACAGTTCCGTGTCCCGGCCGATGACGGTGTCGTACCCCTCGGGCAGCGAGTCGACGACGTCGTCGATCGCGGCCAGGCGGGTCGCGCCGACGAGGCGATCGTGGTGCACCGCACGACCGCCCGACAGCAGATCGCGCACCGTCGCATCCCGCAACGTCGTGTCCTGGAACACGAAGCCGACCCGGTCGTAGAGGTCGGCCTCCGCGAGCATCCGGTAGTCGACGTCGCCGAGCATCACCTTTCCCTCGTCGGGGTCGGCGAAGCGCGCGAGCAGGCCGGCGAGCGTGCTCTTGCCGCTGCCCGACGCTCCGACGATCGCGACGAACCCGCGTCGCGGCAGCGAAAGCGAGACGCCGTCCAGGGCTGCGGCGTCGTCGTACCGCACCGTGGCGTCGAAGAGCGATGGGACGGATCTTCTCGCGGGAGGCGCCTCGTCTCCCCATTCGAGTCTCGGCGAGGCGATCAGCCGGCTCACCTGGCCGAGCGCCGCGTATCCGGCGCGCAGTGCCTGCACGCGCGGTCCCGCGACGGCGATCGGTGCGCTGATCACGGGCCCGAGCATTACCCCAGCGACGAGTGCCGTCGACGAGATCCATCCGGCGAGGAGCCCTGCACCTCCCATCAGCGTCAGCAGTCCGGTGGTGACGGCTGGGGCGACGACGAGCCAGGATGCCGTTGTCACCGCGGCAGTGGATCCCGACCAGGCGCGGAAGAACGTGTGGAATCCGTCGACCGCATCGCCGTATCGGCGTGGCGCCCCGCCGAGGGCGCCGTAGATCTTTGCGACGGGCAGGCCGCGGACCTCATCGACGACCACGCGACTGATGCGCTGTTGGGCCGCCGCGTACTCGGCGAACTTCGAGCCCGCGCCGCGCATCGCCATGAGGTACCACCAAGCGCCGAGCGCGAGCGGCACCGCGCTGACGAGCGCGAGTCGCCAGTCGATGACCGCGAGGGCGACGAACCCGGCGACGGGCGTCACGACGAGCGAGGTGGCGTCGAGCAGGGTGTGAGCGACGAGGTAGTGCATCGCCGCTGTGTCGTCCTGCACGACTTTTCGGATGCGCGCCGCGCCCAGTCCGGTCACGGTGGGGAGCGGGGCGCGCCGGATCACGGCTGCCAGCCGGCGCTGCAGCCGCCGGGCGAGGTGCGCGTCGGCGCGGTGCGTGACCCAGGCGGCGAACGACGAGAGCCCCGCCGCGCCGATCGTCCCGATCACGGCGGCGACGATGACGTCGGCGCCCGGGAGGGCGTCGCCCGAGAGCCACGCTCCGATGAAGGCGATGAGGGCGAGCAGCGGCAGCAGCGCGAGCGCCGCCGCAAGGGCCTGCGCCGTTGCGGCGGCGATGAGCGGAGCTCTCACCGGCCGTAGCAGTGCAAGCGGGTGCGATTGGGAGGTGTGCGCGATCATCGCAGGTGTCCTTTCTCGAGGGTGAGGACGCGGTCGGCCCGGTCGGTGACGGCCGACTGGTGGGTGACGAACAGCACGGGCATTCCGGCGTCGCGGCGGAGTCGGTCGATGGTGTCGAGCATCCGCTCTCCGGCGGCGTGGTCGAGCGCGGCCGTCGTCTCGTCGCACACGAGGGCCGCGGGCGCGGCGGCAACGGCTCGGGCGAGCACGACGCGGTGCCGCTGCCCTCCCGAGAGTCGGTCCGGCGTGCGGTCGAGCAGCCCCGGGTCGAGGCCGACGAGCCGCAGAAGCCGCGCGGCAGTACTGTCGCGGCCGCCGTCGCCGTCGCCGTCGCCGTCGCCATCGCCGCCGAGGCCGAGGCTGAGGTCCAGCTCGCGGCCGCGACGTGCTGCGGTCGCGAGTGCTCTGCGGAGCGCACGGTCGACCGTCTCGCCGGGGTTGAGGGCGGCGACGGCGTCCTGCCCGAGGTACGCGACGAACGGAGCGGATGCGCGCGCCCGTTCCCGGGCATCCCACGGGAGCGCACGATCGCCCAGGCGCAGTTCGCCCGCGACGGGCGGCGCGAGGCCGCCGACCGCCCTGGCGAGGGAGGTCTTGCCGCTGCCGGAGGGGCCGCGCACGGCGACGAGCTCGCCCGCGCCGACCTCGAATGCTGCATCGTCGAGCAGGGCGCGCCCGCCGCGGCGAATCGTGACGCCGCGTGCGGCGAGGGTGGGCGGATGCGCGGCGGGATCGGCGCCCGCGTCCGGCGCGGATCGGGCGACACCCGAACCGGCGGCATCGGCTTCATCGGCGATGAGCGCGACCGTCGGCGACAGGCGACCCCGTCGCACGGCCGGTGACGCTCGACCCTCGCCGATGATG
>JBQDJW010000057.1:0-9202 GCA_052086425.1 Pseudoclavibacter sp.
AAGGCCCTCTCTCGCTCCGGCGGGTAGGGCTGTGCCTCCACGAGCGCCTCTGCGAGCCGCTGCGGCAGGACGGCGCGCGACGCCTGATCGCCCATGATTCGTGCGATGCGGTCGTCTCGTTCGAACCCCTCGCCCGCATACTCGCCGCTCGCCGAGAGATCTGGATGACGCGCCGCGAAGAAGGGCTCGAGCACTCCGGCGCGCTCCCACCGCAGGTCGCGCATGATGTGGTGGCGCGGGCTCGGCTGTCGCCCGCTGCGCTCGTGTGCGGTGCCCATCGCTACCGTGCGGCGGTGAAACCCCTCCCATGTCCTCCACGGGAAGTGGTAAGTGCGAAGTCGAGCCGTCGCCGGCACGACTGCGTCGTCGGCAACAGGAAGCGAAGAGAAGTGATTGCCGGCAGAAACGTCAACGTCACCGGCACCGATGTGTGCCAGATTGTGGGTGGGGTGCGCGTGCAGTCCCACGCCCCTCAAGGCACCCTCCGATCGCCTATCCCGCCACACGTGGGTCGCGAGTGCGCCGCCTTCCAGGAGCGGGCGGCCCAGCATGTTCGCAACCGGAACGTTGAATGAGCCGAGCTCCGCGGGCGCCGTCGCGAGCGCCTCCGCGATCGTCAACGTCTCATTCTCAGCTACCCAGAACTCGTCTGCGTCGGAGTTGAGCACCCACGTGGCACCGTGTTCGAAGTACGCGCGGCGCGCCATTCCGGTTACGACCTCGGCTTGGGGAAAGTCGTCCCGGGCCTCGTCCAACACGGTGACCGGTGCCGAAGCCGCGTAGTCGGCGAGAACCGCGCGGGTGCCGTCGTCGGATCCGTTGTCGGTCACGATGATGTGCTCGATCCCCTGCGCCAGGTGATGCTCGATCATTGCGGCCACGATGTCGCGTTCATTCTTGACCATCAGGGTCATCACGACGCGGAATGGGCGATCAGCCACGGGGATCCTCTCCGCGCGGCCGCTGTCGGCCGGCGCGAGTGTCACGTTACCGATACGGGGGCCCGTCTTCCTCCCCCGCCCTCAGCGCGCCGGCCGTCGCCCCGTCACGACTCGGCGTCTGATGCCGAAGCGCGATGCCGCTCGACCGCGCCCCGTACTGGTGAATGCAGCGGCCCTGTCGATTCGTCGCCCGCTTGCACGAGGAAGGAAGCACCATCCTCAAGACGTCCGATCTCGCGATCGTTCTCGTCGAAAAATGCCGCGGTCACGAAATGCTCGCCCGGGCCCGCCCAGAAATCCGGGAGTTCGAATCGAAGCGTGTTCGTCCCCGAAAGCGGTTGTTCCTCGTCGAGCATGCCGACGCGCGATGACGAGGTCATCGTGACGAGTTGCCCGACGCCGTTCGCGATCGCGACGCCGAGGTTCCACCTTGCAAAGGGACGTTGTACATCGACATCGACCTCGACGGTGATCGTGCCACCGGTTTTTAGACCGATTTCGGGAGCGTCGGTACGAATCGCGGCCAACGTCACCTCGGCCTGGCGGGCCGCAAGTTCGGCCTCACGTTCGCGTTCCAATTGGAGCCGACGACGCGCTACCGCCGCTCCTTCAGTGCTGTCGAATCCTTGTCGAAGAATCTCGACGGCCTCTTCTGGGTCACCGTCGAAGACGATGTTCCCGCCTCCCACGACCAGGGCGCGTGAACACAGCTCGGTGACCTGACTCAACGTGTGCGAGACGAAGACGATCGTGCGTCCCTCTTCCTGCAGCATCCGAATCTTGTCGAGGCACTTGCGCTGAAAGACCTCGTCGCCGACCGCGAGCACCTCGTCGACGAGCAACAGATCCGGGTCGACGTGAACGGCGACGGCGAACGCCAGCCGCACATACATGCCCGACGAATAGAACTTGACCTGCGTGTCGATGAACTCGCCGATCCCTGAAAACTCGTGGATCTCGTCGAAGTACTCGTCGATCTGCTTCTTCGTCAACCCAAGAATGGAGGCGTTGAGGTAGACGTTCTCGCGGCCCGTCAGGTCCTCGTGGAACCCGGCTCCGAGCTCGAGGAGCGCGGCAATGCGACCGCGCCGGCGAACCGCTCCGGTCGTGGGCTGGATGATCCCGCCGATGATCTTCAGCAGGGTCGATTTCCCCGCGCCGTTCGGGCCGATCAGCCCGATCGTCTGGCCGGCCCGGATGTCGATCGAAAGGTCTCGAAGCGCCCAGAACTCCTTTCTGTGCTGCCTGGCGCGGCCGGGATTCAGCACGAACTCCTTGAGCGATCTCGTCTTCTGCATGACGAATCGCTTCGAGACGTGATCCACTTCGACGACGACGGGAGGCACCGCTGTCTCCGGTGCCTCGGCGATGTGATCGGTCTCGGTTCTCATGACGTCACTCACCGTTACAGCTCCTGGGCGAAGTTGCCCTCGAGCCGCGCGAACAGGCGTTGCGCGAGCCAAAGGAGGACGATGCCGATGACGAAGGCGATCAGCATGCTCGTGCCGAGGTCGGCTGGGAAGTTCCCCCCCGAGCTCGGCCACCAGAACGCGACCTGAAATCCGAGCACTGCGAGCGTGAGCGGAGTGTGCAAATACACCTCGGCGATCCAACCGGGGAGCCCGAGGCTATCGAGCCCGGTCCCAACGAACGTCCATGAGTAGACGATCGGAGAGAACCACATGAGCAGCATGACCACGATCTCGACCACGTACTGCATGTCGCGCACATAGACGTTGACGGCCGCAAGGGCAAGTCCGGCCGCCATGCCGTACACCAGGATGATTGCCAGCGACGCCAGGAAATACAGCAAGTGGAACCCGGGAACAAGCTGACCGAACGCAAGAGCAGCGATGATGAGGATGACGAGCTGGATGCCGAAGTTGAAGAGCGACGACCCGACGCTCGCCATCGGGAAGATCTCGCGGGGGAGATACACCTTCTTGATGAGGCCGCCGTTGACCACCATCGTCGAGGTCATCGTCATGAGGACTTCGGAGAACAAGCCGTATGCCGTCAACCCGGCGAAGATGAAGATCGCGAAGTTCTCGATGCCACGTGCTGCCCCAAGGAACTGACCGAGCACCAGATAGTAGATGAGCAACTGCGTGAGTGGGCGCGCCAGTGTCCAGAGGAAGCCGAAGATGCTGTCTTTGTACCGTGCTTTCAGCTCACGACGAATGAGCAGATCGAGCAGTTCGCGGTGACGGAACACTTCGAAGACCGCGCGAACGGGGCCGGTCCAAAAGCCGCCCTTCGGGCCGACTTGCTGCAGCGGGAGCGACTCCAGTCGCTGCGCCCGGCCAATCGCCAGGTCTTTCGCCGCGACACGCTCTTCGTCGTCCGACGCAACCGTGTCGTGATTCACTGACTCGGTCGGGTTCAGCGCGGCTGGTCGGGAGTCTGACATCGGAATAGGGCACTTCCTTCAATCGTGGCGCGAACACCGCGAGAGGCGGGGCACCGAGCGGGACAAGTGTACTCGCGACCCGCGCGGAGTGGTCTGTGACGCGACGCGACCGCGGGTAGGCTTGTCGCTACGTTGCCCGCTCCCCCGAGAGGACCTCTACGTGACCGCCTTCGCCGAAGCGAACAACCCGAGCGCCGACGCTTCTGCGCCTGACTACAGCGAGGCAACACCTTCGGACGAGATCGACGCGTTGCGCCGCGAGGTCCGTCGACTCAGGGCTGATCTCCTCCGCGAGCGTCAGCGCGCGGAGCGGTTGCGACGTCGCACCGATTCCGCTGAAGAGAACGCGGCCATGAGTGCCGAGCAGACGCGCCAGTTGCGCCAGTCGACGTCGTGGCGAGTCACCGCCCCCCTCCGGAAAATTGCGGCCCGCAAGGCCGACGTCTGAGCATGGTCGGACCGCTCCGATCCGCGTTGCACGGTTTCGTGCAGCCGGCGATGACGTGGCAACGTCCGGCTCGAATTCCACCGCGAGCCGACAAAGTGGCCGTCGTGGCGCAGTTCTCAGTCCATGGGCGCGCCACTCGGTCGCTGCGCGAGCTCGTCCTCGAACTCGTACGTCGCGAGTACGCGGTTCTTCTCGTGTCGACGTCGACGTTCGGGCGCGAGCTCGACTGGGGCGGCGACGAACCAGACATCGGAATCCTCCGGAAACCGAACATCGGGTATGACTTCGGGAGTTGGGCCGTCGGCCTCGCCGCCTGCCCGGAGATCCTGTCCGCAGACCGGGTGCTGTTCGTCAACGACAGCTTGATCGGCCCGTTCTGGTCGCTCGACCCGATACTCGACCACTTCGAGCAGTCGAAGGCCGACGCGTGGGGGCTCGTTCGTTCTGAGGAGATCGAGGCCCACCTGCAGAGCTTCTTCTTCGGGCTTCGCGGCGACGCGCTCCGCAGTGGTCCGGTCCGCAAGTTCTGGGCTGACGTCGGCGTCGAGCCCGATCACGACTCCATCGTGCGCAAGTACGAAGTCGGGCTGTCGCGAATGCTCTACCGCAACTCCTTCTCCATCGAGGCGATGTATCACTCGATCGCTGTGACACCGCTCGGAGCCAACGCGACGACGCACGCCTGGCGTGAGCTGCTCGACAGTGGTTTTCCGTTCGTCAAACGCCAAATCATCGCGCGGCCGGAGTTGGGGTTCGACCCAGAGCGCATCGCCAGGGTCTTGAAGACCGAGTACGACATCGAGCTGCAGGAATGGCTGGCGTGACCCGACCAGTACGTTCCAGTGAAACGGAGAAGTGCGAATGGCACTGAAGGACGCCGTCCGAAATGTCGCATCGCGCGTTCTGGGACCAGGTCCCGCGCGACAGAGCGATGTGCAGGAACTCGATGGCCAGGGGCCTTCGTTCGTCAACTATCTCCACCGCCGCGTCGGCGCGACCTTCGTCGGATTTCCGACTCGCTGGCGCATCGACGCTCCGCCACTCGAGTCACCGGCGCCGATCGCCGTCGTCTTGCACGTGTATTACGCCGATCTCGTCGACGAAATCCTCCACGAGCTGCGCGCGATCGAGGTGCCGTTCGATCTGATCGTCACGAATGCCTCTGGCGTCGAGCTCGACCTCTCAGCAGCAGATTCGACCGCGGCGCAGAGCGTTCGGTCGCTCGACGTTGAGAACCGCGGCCGCGATATTCTGCCGACGCTCCAGGTCATCAATGCCGGACTGCTCGACCCCTACGACCTGGTGTTCAAGATCCACACGAAGCGGAGCGAATGGCGAGAATCCCACGATTCGCTCCAGGGCTCGGGCGACCAGTGGAAGTTGGCGTTCTACGACGAGCTCCTCGGTTCGCCCGAGAATGTGCGCGACATCATTCAGTCCATGCGCGAGAACCCGCACGTCGGGGCCGTCACCGCCGCAGGTAGTGTCACGGGTCCCGAGCACTGGGGCGGGAATCGCGACACCGTGCGAGAACTGCTCAAACGATTCTGGCTGCGCAATCGACTCGAGGATCTCGAGTTCGCAGCCGGCTCCATCTACTGGATCCGAGGGTTCGTCCTCCAAGGTCTCCGCGCGCTCCTACTCGAATCGGCAGATTTCGAGGATGAAGCCGGTCAGATCGACGGCACGACCGCGCACGCCGTCGAGCGGATCATCGGCATCCTCACCGAAGAGGCGGGGATGCACACCGTCGAGCGAGGGCAGCTCCGTGCCGACACGCCGGCTACCGCGAGCGAACTCGAAACCTCCTTGAGGTCACCAGCCATGCGCGCCCGCGCGATTGCGTACTATCTCCCCCAATTTCACCCGTTCTGGCAGAACGACGACTGGTGGGGACGCGGGTTCACCGAGTGGGACAACGTCGCGAAGGCCGCGCCATTGTATGCCGGGCACAACCAACCGCTTCGTCCGGGTGAGCTCGGGTTTTACGACCTCCGACTTGACGTGGTTCGGGAGCGCCAGACCGAGCTCGCCAAGGGCGCCGGGCTCAGCGCCTTCATGTACTACTACTACTGGTTCAGCGGAACGAAACTGATGGAGACACCGATCGAGCGTCTCCTCGAAAGCGATCTCGACCAACCCATTTGCATCATGTGGGCGAACGAGAACTGGACTCGGCGCTGGGATGGCGACGAAGCGTCGATCCTCATCGCCCAGGAGTACGACGGCACACCGCCAGAGCAGTTCATCGACGACGTCATGCCGCTCCTGAAAGACGACCGCTATGTGCGCATCGACGGCGCAGCCCTGCTCGCCGTCTACCGAATCGCACATATCCCCGACTACGAATCGGTGCTCGAGCACTGGCGCCGGCGCGCCCGCGAAGAGGGCGTCGGCGAACTGTTCATCGCCGGCGTCGACGTCGGTACGACGTTCGCCGGATTGCAGAGCGACTACGAGGATGCCGGTGTTCAGGGATTCATCGCGTTCCCCCCGCACAACCACCACTGGGTTGGCCGTCACGGCGGTGAAATGGCCGTCACGCTCCGCTCCGAGCGGCCGCTCCTCGACTACGCGTCGATGGCATCCGCTGCGGAGGACGCCTACTTGGAAGGCATTCGGGCGAACCAGTACCCAGGGGCGATGGTGACGTTCGACAACACCGCACGGCGCCAGTGGACTCCGGATGCCTGGGTCGGGTCGAATCCGTACACGTTCCGCCGTTGGTTGTCAGCGGCGGTGTCAGCCGTCGCCGACCGTGAACCGGAACACCGAATCGTGTTCGTCAACGCGTGGAACGAATGGGCGGAGAGCGCCGTGCTCGAACCCACCGAACGCTGGGGATCGACGTACATGCACGCGGTGAGGTCTGCCGTGCAATGACCTGATGCAGCGTCGTCAGGCGCCGGCTCCGCGAATTCGTCGGTATCCGCGCCTGATGGCACGGTATGCCGGCGCGGCGACCCGAGCGAGGGCAGGGGCGCGGCGCCGCAGAATCGATTTCGCCGTTCCGAGAGGCGAGCTGCCGAGACCAGACTGCAAGTAGGCGACCTGCTCGATCGCGTATCCCGGCAAGAACTGACTGACCGCCTGCAGTTTGTGTTCGAGCATCGTGTGACTGATCTCGGCCATTGATGAATTCATCACCGTTTGCGTACGGAAGCCGCGCTGCGCGGCAGCGTAGGCGACGATTCGCTCGACGACGTGCGAGAGTGCCCCGTCGCGGTACTGGCCCTCCTCCGGGAAGTCCTCGTACGAAAAGCCAGCGTCGGTGAGCGTCTGCAGTGCCTCCCGACGTGCGATGAACATCGAGCCCAGTGGCGCCAACGGCGTGTCGGCGTCGAGCGGTACGCGAATGCCGAGTTCGGCAGCAAGCTTCTTGGCGGGCCCTCGGTTGTCAAACCATCCGTGTCCAAGCGTCGGATACCCCGTGTGCACGACGGGAGGAAAGACGATGCCGATCGTCGGGTCATCTTGAAAGAGTTTGACCACGTTTGCCGCATAGCCACGCGACGCGATGAGGTTCTCGACGAGGTGTCGCTTGAACCAGTTGCCGGCGTTGTACCCGTCCTGAACAGAGCGCTTGCCGTGAATCTTGACGATGAGATCGATTCCCGGGTTCTGCAACACGTCGCGGCACGTCACGTAGAAGGCAGAGATGTCGCGCCCTCGGTTGCTCTCGACCACGCGCACTTCGCTGAGGCCATCGAAGCCGCGAGCACGAAGCCTCTCGTCGATGCGCAGTTTCTTCTCGTCGCTCGCCGTCGTGATCACGACGCGTGGCGTACCAGGGAGCATGTCGACCCGGTCGAGAATCTCATCGACCATGTCGTCGTAATACAGGTGGGCGATGACCGCGATCGTGGGCATCTGCTCGCGGTCGAGCCCCCGATCTTCGTCGGGCAAAATCGACATCGATTGGGTGTTCGCGCCGAGCACACGAGGCGGCGCAGAGCGAACGACGTTGCGCCACACGAGTTCGAGAGGGAATCCAGCGGCCTTCAAGTGGTCGACGACATCACGGCCGATGATCGCGTTGCGATCAAGATAGAGCGGGTCGTGGAAGAACAGGCGGCGCTTCACAATGGGCAATCGATCGTCGAGCATCTGCGTGATGCTGTCGAACACCGGGTGGTCGGTCGGGTAGTCGACCGCAGGCCAGGCAACCTCGCATGAGAACCCTCGGCCCGCAAAGTGTCGAGTGAATCGGGCCTCATGATTGACGATCGAGTCGTCGTACGACCGGATCTCGGGCATGGTCTGCCAGTACTCACGGTACTCGGTCGAGCGCAGCATCCGATTGCGCACGGCGATCCAGTGGGACTGGATGTGAGCCGGATGCTTGTGTCCGGCTTCGTCGGTGAAGGCGCCGTGCTCGGTCAGCCCCCAGAAGTCGACATCGCGCTCTCCCATCCGAGCGAACACTTCGTCGAACGGGTAGACCGGTCCGAAGAACGTGTAATTGATGAGGAGGAGTTCGTCGAACTCGGCGAGGCGGTCCCATCCGAACTTGTCGTGGGCCTCCTTGTACCCCCATACGTCGAAGCCCACATTTTCGCGCTCCCACACGGTGTCAGCGACACTTTCGAGTCGCGTTCGGCTCGCTCCGTCGAGCGCCCCGTTCGAGATGACAAAGATGTGCTCGGCAGCGTGGCGCAACGAACCAAGCTTGTGAAGAACGTAGTCATCTACTTGACCGTCTCGGTCGTAGAACAGATAGAAAATGGCGCGCCGTACCGAGCCGTCCAGCGTGGACATCAATCCCCTCCTGCTCGCACTGCCTCCAGCGCGAACTGACATAGCGTACTCACGGCGAGCGAGAGTGGCCTGACAGAGTGTTCAGGAGTGTTCAAGCCCCCGTTTGTCCGCCGACGTCCCCGGCGTAGCGTTCGTCGACGACCTTGACTCCCTCGTAGGGGCGATTGGGCCACCACTCCACGAGTGGAGCAACTTGGTCGGCAAACACCTGCGCCAACGTCTTACTGTAGGTGGCCGTCAAGTGATTGGCGTCCCGATACACCACGACGCCTCCCTGGCTCGGCGAGCACACGCCGTGCGGGCAAATCGTCTCATTGAGGTCGACCCAGACGAATCCGTGTCCGACGACCCGATCGCGGAAGTCGATGACATCATCGATGTCAGGCTCTTCTCGACATTCGATGTTCTCGTAGCTCGACGCCGTTGCGCACTCGAACGGGCTCTCACCAAGACGAGGATTGTCACGGACGAACACGAACTCTGTCTTCGGCGATACTGCGTACTGCCGCGCGGCCCACTCGAGCGTCTGCTCGAGTAACTGTTCACGTTCGCCTGGGCCGCCGGCCCTCGTGGCGAGCACCAGGACTAGGTGTAGTTCCCCGACACGTTGTGAACGGGTGACGTAGGAGCGAAGGCCTCCGAGAC
>JBQDJW010000058.1:0-9115 GCA_052086425.1 Pseudoclavibacter sp.
CCTCCGTGCCCGAGTCGGGCGGCGCGGGCCGAGGCCCGTTCCGCCGCGATGGCGCGGGGGTCGCGATCGTCGTCACCGTGATCGGCGCGGTCGGCGGCATCTGGGCGCTCGGTTCGGCCGCCTGGGACAGCGGGTTCGGGTTCCCGGCGCAGTCGCGCGGGATCTTCGCCTCTGGTTGGGGCGGCGGGTGGAGCGACGGAGACGGGTCGTGGTACGACGGCCCGCCGACGTTCAACTGGAGCGACAACGTGAACGTCGAGGGTGTCGAAGCGATCGAGATCGACGGCAGCGCGAGCGACATCACGGTGGAATTCGCCGACATCGAGGACGCCACGCTCGATGTCGAGACCACGGTTGGTCCCGAGCCGGCCTGGACGTTCGAGGTCGAGGACGACGTGCTCACCGTCGTCGAAACGCACGACGGCGGTTTCACGGGCCCCATCAGCGGCTGGGCTCCGACGACCGCGCTCGTGACACTGCCGGAGTCGATGCGGGGTGATCTCGTCGACCTCTCAGCCACGATCTCATCTGGCGCCCTGACGATCGATGGCGACTTCGGCGACGTCGAACTCGTCGCGAATTCCGGCGGCCTCCTCTTCATGGGCGGCGCCGAGACGATGGATGTCGACGTGCAGTCGGGCTTCGGCGACGTGACGGTTGCCGACGCGGATGAGGTCGCGATCGACGTCGGGTCTGGCGCGTTCAGCGCCGTGATCGAGGGCGAGCAGCCCTCGAGCATCGCGGTCGACGTCAACTCGGGCTGGGCCGACGTCATGG
This sequence comes from Pseudoclavibacter sp., assembly GCA_052086425.1. Taxonomy (GTDB): domain Bacteria; phylum Actinomycetota; class Actinomycetes; order Actinomycetales; family Microbacteriaceae; genus Pseudoclavibacter. Next base: position 778 of record JBQDJW010000058.1, read on the forward strand.
TGCCGGCTGGCGAGTACCGCGTGAGCGGCGACGTTCAGAGCGGCGCGCGGGACATCAACGTCGACGAGTCGACGCAGGCCGATTCGACCCTCGAGGTGAACGTCAGCAGTGGCGGCGCGACGGTCTCCGAGGGCGACATGTAGGTCCTCTATCGCCACGGCGAGCTCCTTCCCCTTCCCCGTCCCCGTCCCCTCGTCAACTGGTCGGTTGTGGTTGTTCTGTGCAGGACAGAACAATCACAACCGACCAGTTTTCGGCGTTGCAGGCCCGGATGCGCGGGGCCGCGCCCGCCTCAGGCGCGCGGCACCCGCAGGACGGTCGCCAGCCGGTCGTGCAGGGGCGAAACGCGGAACTCGGCCCCGTCGACCGCGAGACGGTTATTGCGCCGCCCGCGACCGGACAAGATGTGGAAGCTCGGCAAGCGAAACCGTCGACCGCCCTTCAAAGGGGCGTCCGACGTAGTACGAGTCGATCCCGACAGCGCGTGGCCCTTCGACATCGGCAATCCAATTGTCGCCCACGAAGATCGCCTGTTCCGGACGGACTCCGTTTGCGGCCAGTGCATGGTGATAGATCTCTGGGTGGGGTTTGCGCCATCCCACTTCGACGGAGGCGATGGCAAGCTCGATATGCCGATCGAAGCCGAAGCGCTTCATCAGCTCCGGCACGAGGCCGGAATCGTGGGTGTTGCTGACGACAGTGAGACGATGCGTGGACTGAAGCTCCTCGACGCTTGTGAGCGCATCGGGTGCGGGGCTGACGTTGCGCGACCATGCATGGAGGTACTCGTGGATGAGTCGGTCAAGCTCATCCGGGGTCCCGGGTACGTCGATCGCGATTGCGAACGATCTCGCGATATCGCGCATCGAGTACTCCAGACCGGTGCGCGCAGCGATATTCTCGTGCTCCTCCCACGTACTCTGCCATGCGGATCGAGTTGCCGGTGCGTCAACGTGCGAGCTGAATCGTCGTGCGAATTCGTATGGCGCGTCGTAACTCGGCGGGTGAACCGAGGGATCGTAATCGACCAGTGTTCCAAAGAAATCGAAGAATATGTCGGAGGCGATAGGGGCGATCCTCCTTGGTTCGCCGGGGCAGTGGAGTCGGCTTGCAGACCGCAATTATCTCGAATGTCCGGCAGCACTCGTCGATGGCTCCTCGACGGGGTCCGGGGAATCGGTCGTTCGACGCAGCAATGGCCGGATGGCGTAGTTGACCAGTGGGTGCAGCGTGAGCAGCATGATGGTGCTCATCATCATGGGGCTCGACAGAATGTCGCCGAGCATCGACGGGACTTCGGCGAGGGAGTCTTCTGGAACGGTCTGCAGCCCGAGTGGGACGGCGAAGGAGAGTGCGGCGACGAGGAGGTTCAAGTCGTCCCAGTCGACCGATGCCAGTTGCTGTACGCCGGAGAATGCGATGACGCCGAACAGGACCGTGGCTGCTGCTGATAAGGCCGGACCGGGGAGATTGGCCAGGAACATGGCAACCGGAGGTAGGAACGAGATGGCAATGGCACTCACACCGGCTGCGATCGTCACTGTGCGGCTGGCGACCCCGGTGATGCGAAGGACGCCGGCGTTCTCAGGATATGACGTTGATCCGATTCCGCCGAAGAGGGCGCCGAAAGCCGAACCCGCGAATTCGACGAAGAGGCCGCGGTTGTTTCGGTCGATGGAGATCGTTTGCCTGCCCCAGCGGCCGAGGAGTCCGTACACGCCCATCGATTCCCCAGCGGCTTGCAAAAACCCGATCATCATCAACGGCACGACCGACCATTCCAGGCCGAACCCGAACGGGAGGAACTGTGGTGCGCCGAGAATGGGGGTGCTTGTCAGGTCGGGAAAGGTCCATGTGCCGAGGAGCATGGCCGTAATCGTTCCCGCGATGATCCCCCACAGGACCGCTGCGGTCTTGAACAGGGTTTTGCGCCCGAACAGCATGCACGCGGCGATCACGGAGATTGCGATCACCGCGACGATGATCGACGTGGTCAGCGTGCCGTTCTCGGTCGAAGTGAACCATCCGCTCACGCCGATTCCTGCCAGTTGCGCGCCCAGGACGAGGAACATCGTGCCGAACACGAGCGGGTTGGCGACGAACTTCGCCACGTGGCCGTACAGTCCCAGTCGCTTCATCGGAAAGGCGAGCAGCATCGACAGCAGCCCTGCGACCGCCATCGACCCGAAAGCGACACCGAGGCCGTGAGTTGCGCCTGCCGTGATGAGGGCGACTAAGAGCGCCGCGGTCGGCCCTTGCACGATGGGAAGCTTCAGAATGCGAGACGAAGACAGGACCGTCACGATGCCGGTTAGGAGGAAGCACCCCTGAATGATGTAGGACACTTGCTGTGCCGTGAGATCGAGTGCGGTGCCTAGACTGATCGGGAAAACCCAGAGTCCGGTGAGTGCAAGAAGGTGTTGACCTCCGAGCGGTATTGAGCGCAAGGGTGAATAGCGTTGATCGAACCCGATGCGTGGTTCTGCAGACATAGTGACCCCTATTGAAACGAATGCGACGGAGCCGCATCAGGCGGGTAGGAATTCGTGAGCGTGTCGTACATGGGAAGACATGGATGCGCTGGGGTGCTGAATCACGCCAATTGACCGACGGCTGGCAATACGCCGAGCGATTGCACGAGCTGGGCGGACTCGCCGAGGCGATCGCGCCACTCGTCACCTTCGGTCACGAGTGCGGCGACGGAGACGATGTTGGCGCCGTGCTTCGACAACAACTCGACGGCGGCTGCGGCGGAACTCCCCGTCGAGATGACATCGTCGACGAACGCAACGCGTGCGCCGGCGATCATGTCGACCCGGCGTGCATCCAGGGTGAGGCGTTGGGCTTCTACCGTGGTGACCGAGTTGACCTCGATCGATGGGCTGTCTCGCAGGTGCCACTTGCGGCTCTTCTGCAGCACAACGATCTCGTCGAGTCCGAGTGCTGGAGCGACTGACATCGCGACAGGAATTCCGAGCGTCGCCGCCGTCACGACGACATCGGGACGTCGGTGGCACACCAGCTCGGCCAGTTCTCGCGCGGCGCGCTGCACGACCGAAACGGGTAGGTCGATGGTCATCAGCAGGGCAGCGGACGTCCCGGCTCCGAGCTCGACGATCGGGAGCTCGACTCGCTGAGTTCCGATTTGCGCCGCGTATGTCCCCTCCACCTCACACCCGCGCAACGGGCATCATGGCGTCGAGCCAAGTGTTGACACGCTCGAGGGGCACTACATCGATGCGAAGCTCGGCGGCGATCTCAGAGGGGATTCCGGAAGCGGTTCCGTCGACGAACGACACGGGAGGCGGGGTTGGATTCCATTTGGTCCATGCGAGTTCGGTCATCGTCCCGCAGCTCAAGCCGATCGCGATCATGGCGTGCGACATCACGCCGATCTGATGGTGCTGTTCGTACCAGCTGAGTTCGCTTCGCAACTCGTGGCAGCGCTCTCGTTGCAGCGCGATAGACGGCATGGCGGCTGGTTCGCTCACGCCAGACGACGGGCACAGGCCGATCAGGCGCGTGCCTCCCGCGGCGAGATAGCCATCCATGGCCGAGACGGCGACGCCGCGATCCGGAACAACGAGCAAGGACCAACCGCGAACCGCAATCATCGCGCCGACACGTTCCGCGGCGACGACGAGCGTTTGCGGGCGTATGCCGCCTGCGGCGGCGACGCGTTCGATATTCGACGGCCCGAGGACCGCAATGACGGGGTGTTCTGACAAGGGTGCAACTTTCTGGTGATCCGGGGAGTCCTGCGATGATGCAAGGTTGCATCAATTACGTTTCGTCCCCAGTGATGTTTCGTTACATCTCTGTTTCGGTGTCTTGCTTCATCGAGTCCCGATGCGATGCGCATGACCGCCCTAGGATCGTCGTGTGCCAGAACCCCATGAGCGCGGCACGGTGACTCGCGACCGAGCAACGTTGCGCGACATCGCTGCCGAGACCGGCGTATCGATGAGCACCGTGTCGCAGGCGCTTCGCGGCACCGGTCGAATAAGCATCGGCACGCGCGAGCGGGTCTTCGAAGCGGCTGAGCGCCGTGGATACCGCGCGAATGTCAGTGCCCTGCACATGCGAGGGGCCCGTACGGGCCTCGTCGGGCTCGTTGCGAGTCTGCCCGACTCGGCCACGTGGAGCGTTGGCGATCTCGATTTTCTGGTCCGGTGCGAGCGTGCATTCAGTGACGCCGCGCTCACCCGCGATCGCTATCCGGTGATGCTGTCGGGCACCTCGGTGGTGGACGCGATCGGCTCACTTCCGGTCGACGGTGTTGCCGTGATCGATCCGGGGCGGAACGACTCATTGCTCAGGCTGCTTGATGCGAAAGGCATGCCGTATGCGACCCTCGGTCGAGACGTGTCACGCACAGTTCCGCAACCTTGGGTCGTCGACAATGACAAGGTTGAAATCACTCGGCGTGCCCTCGATGGTCTGCTCGACAGGGGAATGCAGAGGGCGCTCCTCGTGGCTGCCGACACGGGGCAGAACTACATGACCGACGTCGTCGATGCGTTCAATGTGTGGGGGAGCGAACACGGTCAGGTTGACACGACCGTTGCGATGCTGCCGCTTCCTCTCGAAGCCGCAGACGTGACCTCGAGGGTGCGGAACGCTTGCGCCGACGGCATCGACACCATCTATCTGGCCGTCGAAGCAGCACTTCGGACGGTCCTCGACTCGATCGTCTCGGCCGGCTTCGAAGTACCCGTGGATGTGCAGGTGCTCACGACGACCGACAGCGTGACCGCTCGAACCGCCACCCCGGCCATATCCTCGGTCGACTTGCATCCCGAATCCCTCGGGGAGCGCTTGCTCGAACTTCTCGAGCTGCGCATCGGAGGGGTGGAACCGAATACTGTCCATCGCCTCGTGCCGGCGGGAATCACGTGGCGCGCGAGTACTCGCGTCGCGGATGCGTAAACCGGCGTCGCGCACAGGATGCGCGGGGCCGCGCTCGCCTCAGGCGCGCGGCACCCGCAGGACGGTCGCCAGCCGGTCGTGCAGGGGCGAAACGCGGAACTCGGCCCCGTCGATCGCGACGACCGGCGCCGCGATGCGCCCGCTCGACAGCAGCCACGCGCCGCGCGACCCCAGCAGCTCGACGCGGGTGACCTCGCGCGTGTGCAGTTCGAGCCCGGCCGCCGGACCCTCGCGCCGGAGATGCTCGACGGTGATCGAGTCGAGGATTCCCTCGAGCGGCGGCGTCACGAGTTCGCCGTCGAGGTCGACGACGACTCCGGATGTCGGCCCCTCGAGCACCAGGCCGTTCGGCGAGACGAAAATCACGTCGTCCGCATCGTTCGCCCTCGCGTACCTGCCCGCCGCCATGTTGACGCCGTAGCTCAGGGTCTTCGCGCCGGGAAGCAGCCAGGGCAGGGGTGCGATCTCCGGTCCCTCGAACCCGCGGTCGAGCAGCAGCACGCGCACCCCGTTGGCGCGCTGGCGGGCGATCCCGGGCGTCAGCGGGAAGGCGAGCGCCCACCCGTTCGGTCCGCCGGCCGACGGCGGCTCGTGCTCGGCGCCAGGCCCGTCCCCGACGTCGCGCCCGCGGGTCTGGACGATGCGCACAAGCGCCTCACGCGCATCCGCCCATGGCCACGCTTCGAGAACCGCGGCGATCGCGCGGCGGTACCCATCGGCATCCGGAACCGGAAGCGACAGCAGCCGCGCGGACGCGGCGAGGCGCGCGAGGTGCGCCTCGAGGTCGCGGGGCTCGCCGTCGGCGGCGAGCAGGGTCTCGAAGACGCCGTCGCCACGGACGACGCCGACGTCGTCGGCGTGCACGATCGGCGTTGCGGGGTCGACGAGCGTTCCGTCGAGCAGGGCGAGGATGCGGCGTGACGCGATCATGCCCTGAGCGTACGCACGCGACCATGGCGCCACCGGCGACGCGCCTGCGATGTTCCTGGCCCCGGGACGGGCGTAAGATATGGCGCACAGGCGACGATCCGCGATCAACGGGGAGCCTCCGGAAGAACGGTGCGACGCTCGCGCGGCGCGCCAAGTAGAACCGGACGGGGCAGGCCCGTTACAGCCGTCGAACGAGTGGTCGCTCGTGCATCCGGCGCTCTGCCGGGCGCAGGAGCGGCAATCGGGGTGGTACCGCGCAGCAGGTCGAAGAACCTGGAGCGTCCCCGGAAGAGAACGCTGAACCGCCGGCGCGAACCGGCGGGGCGCGCACTCGACCCGCACCTCTCGACCCGATTGCGAACCACATGAGCTATCCCCGCGCCCAGGCCGCTCCTCGCACCGACGCACCCGTAGCGCCCGCACCGGATGCTCCGGTCACCTCCGCCGCAAACGCCGCTTCCGGCGCCGCCACCGCACCCACCGGATCCGGCGCCTCGGCCTTCGGCCCGGCCGCGAGCGTGCCGGCATCGCCGTCGTTCCCGGCGCTCGAGCGCGACGTGCTCGAGTACTGGAAGCACGACGGCACGTTCCAGGCCTCGGTCGATCAGCGCGCCGGCGCCGACGAGTGGGTGTTCTACGACGGCCCGCCGTTCGCCAACGGCCTGCCGCACTACGGCCACCTGCTCACGGGCTACGCGAAAGACGTCTTCCCGCGCTACTTCACCATGCGCGGCCGCCAGGTGCAGCGCGAGTTCGGCTGGGACACGCACGGACTGCCAGCCGAGCTCGAGGCGATGCGCCAGCTCGGTATCCAGTCGAAGGAGGAGATCGAGGGCATGGGCATCGGCGAGTTCAACGCCGCGGCCCGCGCCTCCGTGCTGCGATACGTCGACGACTGGCAGGAGTACGTCACGCGCCAGGCCCGCTGGGTCGACTTCGAGAACGGCTACAAGACGCTCGACCTCGGCTACATGGAGTCGGTCATCTGGGCGTTCAAGCAGCTGCACGAGAAGGGCCTCGCTCACGAGGGCTTCCGCGTGCTGCCGTACTGCTGGCGCGACGAGACGCCCCTGTCGAACCACGAGCTGCGCATGGACGACGACGTCTACCAGATGCGACAGGACCAGACGGTCACCGTGACGTTCCCGCTCGAGGGGAGCCGCGCATCCGAACTCGGCATCGACGGCGTGCATGCGCTCGCGTGGACGACGACGCCGTGGACGCTGCCGACGAACGCGGCGCTCGCGGTCGGGCCCGAGGTCGAGTACGTCGTCGTGCCCGCGGGCCCGAACGGCGCGGGCGATGGGGCCGCGCCGGGGGAGCGCGCCTACCTGGTCGCGACCGAGCGGGTCGCGGCTCACGCCAAGGAGCTCGGCTACGACGAGGCCGACGCCGCGCTTGAGGCGGCCACGGCGCGCATCGCGGGCGCCGAGCTCGACGGGGTCGAGTACCGCAGACTGTGGGACTTCTTCGCCGATGAGCAGTACGGGATGCTCGGGGTCGCGTGGCGCGTGCTCGTCGCCGACTACGTCACCACGAGCGACGGCACGGGCATCGTGCACCAGTCTCCCGCTTACGGCGAGGACGACAAGGCGATCTGCGACGCGGCGGGGATCCCGACGATCCTGTCGGTGAACGACGCCGGCCAGTTCCTCGACGCCGTCGAGCCCGTCGCGGGCCTGCAGGTGTTCGACGCGAACAAGCCGCTCACGCAACTGCTCAAGTCGGACGGGCGGCTCTTCAAGCAGGCGAGCTACGAGCACAGCTACCCGCACTGCTGGCGCTGCCGCAACCCGCTCATCTACAAGGCCGTCTCGAGCTGGTTCGTGCGCGTGACCGATATCAAGGACGACCTGCTGCGCCACAACGACGCGATCGAGTGGGTGCCGGACAACGTCAAGTACGGCCAGTTCGGCAAGTGGCTCGAGGGCGCGCGCGACTGGTCGGTGAGTCGCAACCGGTACTGGGGCAGCCCGATCCCCGTGTGGAAGAGCGACGACCCGAATTACCCGCGCATCGACGTGTATGGCTCGCTCGACGAGCTCGAGCGCGACTTCGGCGTGCGCCCGACCGACCTGCACCGGCCCGCGATCGACGAGCTCACACGACCGAACCCCGACGACCCGACGGGGAGAGCGACGATGCGCCGCATCGAGGACGTCTTCGACGTGTGGTTCGACTCGGGCTCGATGCCGTACGCGCAGCGGCACTACCCGTTCGAGAACCGCGAGTGGTTCGAGGGGCACTCGCCCGCAGACTTCATCGTCGAGTACATCGGGCAGACGCGCGGCTGGTTCTACGTGATGCACGTGCTGTCGGTCGCGCTGTTCGACCGGCCGGCGTTCTCGCGCGTCGTCTCGCACGGCATCGTGCTCGGCAACGACGGGCGCAAGATGTCGAAGTCGCTGCGCAATTACCCGGACGTGCACGAGGTGTTCGAGCGCGACGGCTCGGATGCGATGCGCTGGTTCCTCATGTC